>DASVMC010000664.1:0-3285 GCA_036384555.1 Niabella sp.
TTTACAGAAATGGCCCTTTCCTTTCCCGGTACGGAACAGCAGCCGCACTTTGAACGTATTGGCTTTAAGGTTACCGGCAGACGCATGTTTGCCACTTACCTGGCAAAGGATCATACCGCCAATATTTTCTTAACACCGGAAGAGCAGCACTTCTTCTGCAAAACAGACCGGAAAAACATTTACCCTGTTCCTAATAAATGGGGAGAGCAGGGCGCTACCACATTTGTGCTGGATCATGTGAAGCCGGAACTGGTCAAGGAGGCCCTGCTTTCCGCCTATGATACCGTTGTAAAAAAGAAAACATAATGGCTAGCCGGTTCCGGCTGTCAGACTTCAATTCCCCGCAGCTTCCTGTATAATTTCAAGGCATATACATCCGTCATTCCTGAAATAAAATCCAGGATATGCATCACTTTTACATAAGGCCGGTCATCTTCACTAAATACAAATTGCTGTGGCAGCAGTTCCAGTAATTTTTCATGCTCTTTTTCCCGTTGATCTCCCGGTGTTAATGCTGCAACCACAAAATCTTCTACCAGTCCTGACATAATGCGAAACCCCGCGATCTCCAGTTCTATTACTTTCCGGGCATTATAGATTTTCTGAACCGATATATCCGCAATTTTTTTTAAAGGGTGCTCCAGTTCCGGAATCGCATTTAAAAGACTTTTATCAAAGCTTCCCGATAATATCTCCGTACGGTTTTCCCAAAAAACTTCAGTACACTTACTGATCAGTACGCCGATAGCTTTTGCACGCAGATAAGCAATGGATTCATTAAGGTCCGTTTTCAGCTGATCCGCAATTTCCCGCACCCGCATACTGTTTTCATCAGGGTTTTGTTCAATTACAGACAGAAAGCGATCGCATACCTCTTCATAGCTCAGGATACCTAACCGGTGCGCGTCTTCGAAATCAATAATATTATAACAGATGTCGTCTGCAGCTTCCACAAGGAATACAAACGGATGACGTTTGTAGATTACGAGGCCCTCTGCTGCTGATGAGATCATGTGCAATGTTTGGGCCACTTCATGAAATACCTGCTCATCAATTTTAAAATACCCGTATTTCTTTTGGTGTATGGGGCCCTTTTTAACAGACGCCAGCGATTCACAGGGATATTTTATAATAGAACCCAGCGTGCTGTAAGTAAGCCGGAACCCGCCCCTGGAACGCCCGTTTTGTTTCATTGTAAGAATACGCAGTGCATTGGCATTCCCTTCAAAAGTAGTAAGGTCTTTCCATTCTGCTTCGCTGAAAAGACACTTAAATGCCAGGTCCTCTTCTTTTGCGGTATCCCTTTTTTTAAAATATTTAGAAATGGCGTCTTCTCCTGAATGTCCGAAGGCAGGATTGCCCAGGTCATGCGCCAGACAGGCAGCCGCAATTACATATTTGAGGTCATTTTTATAGAATTCTTCCGATTGCACGTCTCCTTTTATCTCCGGCAGCCCGCAAAGCCGCTCACCGATCAGCCCTCCCAATGAACGGCCAACGCTTGCCACTTCCAGCGAATGTGTCAGCCGGTTATGAACAAAAATCTCTTCAGGCAAAGGGAATACCTGGGTTTTGTTCTGTAGTCTTCTGAAAGGGCTGGAAAAAATGATCCGGTCCCAATCCCTTTCAAACTCACTCCGAGTATCTGCAGAAGCGCTGCTGATACCATATCTTTTTGAAGAGAAGCAATTATTCCATGTCATTACCATAAAATACAATTTTAGCCTTGCAAAACGCTTTACAAGCCGCTGTGCCACATAAGCAGCAAATGTATTTCTTTTTCATGGCTGTTCATATAGCCGCTGTAATAAAATACAGACCGGTACCTGCCCGCCAGACCGTTCATCCGATCTTTTCTTTGAGGAACGGCAAAACTCCCTTATTTTGTAATTTATGAGCGGTTCACACTAAACCTACACAGCATATATGAAGCTTGCACTGCGTTTACAATTATCATCCATGATGTTCCTGGAGTTTTTTATAAAAGGAGCATGGTTCGTAACTTTAGGTACTTATCTTAAAAGCAGCCTGTCCGCATCCGGACTTCAGGTATCCGCTATTTTTTCAACCCAGTCGCTGGGTGCAGTTATCGCGCCCTTTTTTATCGGGTTCATAGCCGATCGTTATTTTAATGCGGAAAAAGTAATGGCGGTATTGCATTTATCAGGCGCCGGCTTGCTATTTATGATGTACCGCTCTGACAATGCAGCTGTTTTTTATCCATACGTGCTTTTTTATTTCATCGCCTATATGTCCTCAATGGCACTGGCCAATTCTATTTCCTTCCGGCACCTTTCTGATGCCAAACGGCAGTTTCCTTCCATCCGGGTATTTGGCACCATAGGCTGGGTCACATCGGGAATTGCGATCAGCTATATTTTTCACTGGGATCGCCCAGAAGCCATCGCTGCCGGCGCTTTAAAAAATACATTTTTGCTGGGCGCGGGCTGTTCACTTTTGCTGAGCATCTGCTGTTGTTTTCTTCCGGCCACGCCGCCACTGAAAAAAAACAAAGATCATGCTTTCCGCTGGAGCGATGCGCTGGGGCTGCAGGCACTGGCTCTATTAAAACAGCGAAATTTCCTGGTCTTTTTTCTGACGGCAATTGTCATTTGTATCCCTATCTCTTTTTATTACCAATATACCAATCCCTACCTGGTTGCCACAGGCTTACCTAATCCAACGGCAAAAATGGCAATGGGACAAGTGTCCGAAGCGCTTTGCCTGTTACTGATCCCCTTTCTGTTTGCACGATTGGGATATAAGAAAATGATGCTACTGGGCATTGGTGCCTGGATCGTGCGTTACCTGCTCTTTGCTTATGGTAACGGACAGGACCTGGCATTTCTGCTGATTACAGGCATCCTATTACACGGCGTGTGTTACGATTTTATGTTCGTGGTCGGTCAGATATATACGGATACTATTGCGGGCGAAGCTTACCGTTCATCCGCGCAGGGCCTGGTTACCGTAGCCATGTACGGGATCGGTATGCTGATCGGTTTCTGGTTAGCAGGTGCTATTGCAGATACACTGAAAGTGTATGAAGGAACGGTTTATTGGCGTTACCTGTGGCTTTGCCCCGCCGCCCTATCCCTGATCTGTCTGCTTATTTTTGTGCTCTTTTTTAAAGAACAAAAAAAGATAGCTGCCCCGGCTTAACTGTCAGGAATGACGAATATAAACCAGTATGAACCTTTTGTACCGGTCATCCATTATTATAGCGTATGAATGAACAATTAAAAGAAGATCTCTCTTCAATAGAAGCAATACTGGGCCAGGTTA
>DASVMC010000665.1:0-6918 GCA_036384555.1 Niabella sp.
CATAAGCCTTTACATCTCTTTTGTTTTGCTTTCCCGGGATCCATTTACCAGATGCTTCAATAACCCGCATGGCTTCGGCCCCCATTCCATAGCCCGGATCTCTAATAACTTTTACATTGCTCATAGCTCCTTTTGTGTCAATAACAAACTGTATAAGGGCCTGATAATTTCCTGCCGGCGCTTTTTGCTTTTCAGGAACAGTTACATCCAGGTTGTCCCGCAGAAATACCGGCCAATCGCCGTCATATTTTGGAGGTACTTCCATTTTTGTAAAAATTTCTTCTCTTATTTCTGCCGGAACAGTATCCTTACCCATTAAAACGGGTATAATAACCGGATGTATTTGTTCCGGCATTTTTAGCTGAAGATCTGTTTTTGGTATTGCACTGCTGTTTATGGCAGTTGTGTGTATTTCCTTTTTTTGAAGCGTGTTCCCTGCTACAGGAATTGCTGCCTTTTCGTTTACACTTTTATTGACCTGTGTTTTTGTTGGGGAAGCGCCCGGCTGGGGCGTACTGCTGTTGCTGGTAAGGATTGATTGTGTCATTAAACCGGATAACGGCTTTTCCAGGTAAGTAAATGAAAATAGCAGGAAAGCAACGGCCATTAATGGTATTACCATGAACTTTCTAAGGTATAGAAACGTGTTTCCTTTGTTTTTTGTAAGCATGGTAATTCTTCTTTTCAATTGATTATTGGCAAAGGGTAGTGTTAATTGGTTGTAGTAGCCTGGTCCCATCGCGTACAGGACCAAAAGCTGTGCATAATCCTGTTTGCTGATTTGTTTTGTTGCATATTGATCAGCAAGGAATTCATGGATGATTTTCAGTTCCTTTCTTATAAAATAAAGAACAGGATTGAACCATGCAAAAGCCATGATTAATTCAATAAATAAAAGATCCAGGCTATGTCTTTGCCGGATATGATAGGTTTCATGATCAAACAGCAATTGCCCCTTCTTCGAATCCGGATCCACCACGGGGTTCCAGAAGAGCCAGTTAAAAAAGGAGAAGGGGGCATTTGGGTGCGAAGTTTCAAACACTTTGATGCCGTTGATCATTTTGGATGTTTGTCCCTTTTTTAGGCGAACCACCTTAATAGTTGCAATTCCAATCCTGGTAAGCAGCAACAGGGTTATAAATCCATATACTATTTCTTCTGCGAAAGAACCGGCAGGATCTTTTTGCGCCCGGTTTGCTATAACGAGCTCGGGTAGCACAACCGAAAGCTGGTTGATTTTATGTGCAGACAGGGCTGCATAGTCTGTTATTTCATTTTGAAAGAAGAACGTAAAATGCAAGAGCGGCAGGCAACTACCTGCCACAATGATTAATACCAGGTAAATGCGGTTATACTGGTGAAACCGCCCGTTCCGCAAAAAGAAGTGATAATAACCATACAGAATGGCGGAACAAAGGATGAACCGGATCAGGTAGGCTATCATGGGGCTTATTTTTTAGATTGTTGCTGGTCTTTTATTTGTTGTAACAGGCTCTCTAATTCTTCTATGCTCAGATTATTCTCCTTTACCATAAACGATACTATATTTTTGAAAGAACCTTCAAAATAACCTTTTGCCATTTGTTTTATGGTCTTTTTAGAATAGGCTTCTTTGCTGACCGCCGGTGTATACTGGTGTTGACGTCCAAATACGGTCACTGTTACAAACTCTTTTTCTACAAGGATCTTCAGGATAGTCGCAACCGTATTCTGATGGGGTTTGGGTAATGGCAACAATTCCAGTATCTCTCTTAAAAACATAGGACCCTTTTGCCATAAAGCCTGCATGATCTGCTCTTCTGCCTTTGTTAATTGTTTCATGAAAATGGACTATTTAAAGGCAAAGTAGAACTAATAATTTAGTTTAACAACTATTTTTTTAGTTCTAAAAACAGTTACTATTTGGTATTCAGGCGCTGATCCCGTAATTTTGCCGCCGAAATTTGGTGCAGCCTGCAACTGCCCGATTATTTTTAATTATTACATTTTTATGTAATTCAAATTTCAAAGCAATGGCATTGCATAACCGTGTTTCCCGGAAGGAGCTGAAAGAGCGCATCTTACAAGATCCTACACCAAGAACTACCATTTCTTTTTATTGGTATTTCAAAATTGATGAACCGGTCAGTTACCGGGACCAGCTGTATAAATTGCTGTCTGCCATCGGGGTATTGGGTCGCATTTATATTGCCGGTGAAGGTATTAATGCACAGGTAAGCGTACCTACGGATAATCTGGCACAACTGAAAGAGATCCTTTCGGCTAACCAGTTACCCAAAGAGCTGCGGTTAAATACAGCGGTGGATGATGATGGTAAGTCATTTTATGTGCTGGATATAAAAGTACGTGAAAAAATTGTTGCAGATGGAATAAACGACCCTGCTTTTGATATGTCGAAGAAGGGAAGGTATGTAAATGCACAGGAGTTTAATAATTTAACAGAACAGGCAGATACCATCGTAATTGATATGCGGAATCATTATGAATACGAAGTAGGTCATTTTGAGAATGCTCTTGAAGTGCCCAGCGATACCTTCCGGGATCAGCTTCCTATGACCGTGGATATGATGCAGGAACATGCTGATAAAAATATTATTATGTACTGTACCGGTGGCATCCGTTGTGAGAAAGCCTCCGCCTATCTGCTGCATAGAGGATTTAGAAATGTATACCACCTTGAAGGCGGGATCATCAATTATGTGAACCAGGTAAAAGAAAAAGGGCTTAAAAATAAATTTCATGGCAAGAATTTTGTATTTGATCAACGGCTCGGTGAGCGCGTAACTGATGAGGTGATTGCACACTGTCATCAATGCGGGAAGCCGGCAGACACGCATATCAATTGTGCAAATGATGCCTGTCACCTGTTATTTATACAATGCGATGAATGCAGAAAAAAATATGACGGGTGTTGCAGTACCGGTTGTCAGGAGTTCATTCACCTGCCGGAAGAGGAGCAGCAAATGCTGCGGAGAGGAATTGATCTGGGCCGGAATGTATTTAATAAATCCAGGTCCCGTTTGGAAAACTTAACTAAATAACAATAATCCGTATACAGCAATTTAACATTTTTTTTATTGTTTTGTTGCGAAGTTTTTAAATCCTACGTTAACTATTTAAAATCAACTTTATGAAGCGCATTTTTTCTGTTTTGTTCCTGATATTTATAACGGCAATTCCCTCATTGCTGTTTCTTATGTATCATCAGACAACGCTGCATGAAAGAAATGTAGCAAAAAAGACATACTATCGTTCGTATCCGCAGAATATTGTGTTGTCTTCAACGGTAGTACCTGATTAATTGATTCACTGTATTTAATAAAAAAACCGGCCTTTGCCGGTTTTTTTTATCTGGTAAGGTATGAATATTATAAAACTCTTTCCAAACCGCTGAAGAAGAAATCTCCTTCAATTTTAGCGTTTTCATCGCTGTCACTCCCGTGAACTGCATTTTCTCCTAAAGAAGTTGCATACAGTTTACGGATGGTTCCTTCAGCAGCTTTAGCAGGATCTGTAGCGCCGATCAGCTCTCTGAAAGCGGCTACTGCATCTTCTTTTTCAAGAATAGCTGCAACAATAGGGCCGCTGCTCATAAACTGCACTAACTCACCGTAAAAAGGGCGTTCTTTATGAACAGCATAAAATTCGCCCGCTTTTTCTGCAGAAAGCCGGGTGACCTTTAATGCCACAATTTTATAGCCTTCTTTAATAAAGCGGTCAATAATCACACCTGCATGTCCGTTTTTCATGGCGTCAGGCTTGATCATGGTAAAAGTACGATTACTCATATTGGGTTAAATATTTAATTTGGGGGGCAAATTTAGGAAAAATCGTCGATCCGAAAGCGTGTTTTACCTATTTTTGCGCCCTTGAAACCCATAACAGATATCTATCCTTTATTGCAGCAACCTGCAAAAGTGCTCATTACTATGCATCAGAAACCGGATGCGGATGCGATGGGCGCATCCTTAGGTTTGAGCCATTACCTGAAAAAGTTCGGGCATTCCGTTACCGTTGTTTCCCCAACCAATTGGGCCAATTGGCTGAACTGGATGCCAGGCGTGGCCGAAGTGCTTAATTATGACCAGGAAAAAGAAAAGGCACGGGCCTTATTATCGGCAGCCGATTATCTTTTTTGTCTGGATTTTAATGTATTTCACCGTACGAAGAACTTTGCCGCGGATCTGTATGAGGCGAAATGTCAGAAAGTATTGATTGATCATCACCAGGAACCCGATGCACGGTCCTTTGACTTTGGGATCAGTAATGTCAATAAGAGTTCAACCTGTGAAATGATCTATGATTTTATCAGTGATGCAGGTCATGAAGCAGTGCTGGATATTGATATCAGTACCTGTTTATATGCAGGTGTTGTTGCCGACACGGGATCTTTCCGGTTCCAGGCCACTACGCCGGCTGTGCATCGAATGGCTGCCCGGCTGATGGAGCAGGGGATCCGTCATACAGAGATTCATAGCCAGCTGTTTGATAATTTCCTTGAAAACCGGTTACGTTTTATGGGAAATGCGTTTTCCCACCGGATGGAGTTCTTTTATGAATACAATACCGCATTGATCTCCATACCCAAATACGACCTGGTAAAATACGAAATAAAGACAGGAGATACCGAAGGACTTGTGAATTTTCTGCTGTCCGTGCAGGGTATTAGGCTGGCAGCGCTGGTCATAGACCGGGATGAGGAACGGAAATGGAGTTTCAGGAGCAAAGACACGTTTGATTGCAACAGTTTTGCCCGTAAATACTTCAACGGCGGCGGTCATTTTAATGCATCAGGAGGCGGATCAAAGGACTCGCTGCAGGAAACGGTTCAGCATTTCATGGCCGCTATAAAAGAAAACGAACATTTATTACAATAAAATAACACAAAAACAACAATGAAACAATTAAAAACGGTGGGCCTGTTGGTACTTGCAGCCGCGGCTTTTACAGCTTGCAAAAATGCAGAATACAAGACTACGCCAAGCGGACTAAAGTACATCATCTATGATGGAGGAAGCAAAGATTCTGCGAAGATTGGAGAAGTCCTGAAGTTTAATGTTACGCAAAAAATATCGGGTGCAAAAGATACTACATTGTTCAACTCTTATGAAACAATGCCCGAATATATGCCGGTGCAACCGATCCCTCCCGGTCAGGGAAATTACAGCCCCATTGAAATACTGCCCAAATTGAAGAAAGGGGATAGCGCGGTGATCATTATGTTCGTAGACTCTCTTATCAAAAAAGGATTGGCACAGGAAGCCCAGCTGCCTCCTTTTATGAAAAAGACTGATAAATTCATTTTTACATTTAAGGTATTAGATGTATTTAAAAATGACAGCCTGGCTATGCTGGACCGTCAGAAAGAAGGGCAGGCATATCAAAAAAAGGAAGAAGCCAAGCAAAAGGCGGATTCCATTGCATTTGAAAAATCGGGTTCCAAGCAAAAACAGATTGATGAAATAGCAGACTACCTGAAAAAGAAAAATATTACGGCTACAAAAACAGCGCTGGGCACTTTTGTAAAAATTGATAATCCCGGAGCCGGTGCACCTGTGGAGAACGGCAAATTTGTAACCGTAAAATACAACGGGAAGCATTTACTGACAGATAGCTCTTTTCAGGAAAGCAGCTTTACAGTTCCTATTGGTCAGCAAGGCAGCATTCCGGGCTTTGAAGATGGCCTGAAGCAATTTAAGAAAGGCGGAAAAGGAGTGATCTATGTTCCGGGTTTCCTTGCGTATGGCAAAACTCCTCCTCCCGGCTCTCCCTTTAAAGAATATGAGCCTTTGTATTTTGAAGTGGAAATTACAGACGTAGCCGATACTCCGGCTCAGCCTCAGCCACAAATGCCCGCTTCACAACCTGCTGCAGGCAAGGATGCAAAGAATAAAAAGTAATTGTCGTATATAAAAACCGGAAAGGGATCGAATGAAGAAGTTACAGTTACCCGTATTGATCTTTTTGACAGCACTAGCGTTTACCGCATGCAAGGATACCAATTTTAAGACCACTTCCAGCGGATTAAAATATAAGATCTTTGAAGGCGGCAGCAAAGATTCAACGAAAGTCGGGGCTGTTTTAAAATTGAATCAACAGGTAAAATTGTCCGGTTCAAAAGATACATTACTTGAAAATTCATATGAAAAAATGCCCTTCTATGCTCAGGTTCAGGATATGAAGTCAATGCCGGGCCAGCCGCTTTACGCACCCGACGAGATCTATAAATTCCTGAAGAAAGGCGATAGCGCTGTGGTAATACTGTTGATAGATTCTCTTATTAAAAAAGGATTGGCTCAGGAAGCCCAGTTACCTCCGTTTATGAAAAAAGGAGATCAGCTGACCTTTACCTTTAAGGTGCTGGATGTATTCCAGTCAGACAGTCTGGCAAGACTGGATTATCAGAAAGAAGGAGAGGCTTTTCAGAAGCGCCAGGAGCAAAAAGACAGGGAAGATTCCATTGCCTTTGAAAAATCGGGCGGCAGGCAAAAACAGCTTTCTGAAATGGAAGCGTACCTGAAAAAGAAGCATATTACTGCAACAAAAACAACCTTAGGCACTTTTGTAAGAATGGATCAGGCGGGTACAGGCATGCAGGCTGCAGACGGTAAGTTTGTTACGATCAAATATACCGGCAGAAGAATAGAAGGCGATGCTGTATTTATCGGTCCTGATTCTTTTACAGCACAGGTTGGGGCAGATGCATCTATGCCTGGTTTTGACGACGGGGTAAAACAATTTAAGGAAGGTGGTAAGGGAGTCATCTATATTCCGGGTTTCCTTGCCTACGGCAAAAACCTGCCTCCCGGCTCACCGTTTAAAGAATATGAACCTTTATATTTTGAAGTAGAAGTGCTGCGGGTAGCGGATACACCGCCTCCGTCGCCGCCCCAGGAGCCTGTACAGGCTGCCAGGCCG
>DASVMC010000666.1:0-1817 GCA_036384555.1 Niabella sp.
GTTTGCCTGGGAATAGGAGAGAACGGGCATATCGCCTTTAATGATCCTCCTGTTGCTGATTTTTATGATACAGCGATTGTTAAAAAGGTGGCACTGGATCATTCCTGCCGTGCCCAGCAGGTGCATGAAGGTTGTTTTCAGCAACTGGAAGCAGTACCGCAAACGGCACTTACGTTAACAATACCGGTGATTATGAATGCACATTATCTTTTTTGCATTGCGCCGGGAAGCAGTAAAAAGGCAGCTGTCTTTAATACGTTAAACGGGCCGGTAAGCGAGTCCTGCCCGGCAACGATTCTGCAGCAGCATCCCCATTGTAAATTTTATTTTGATGAAGCCTCTTATCCGCTGCATCCGGATGAGTAACGGCTGTTTTCAAATGAGCACAACTATGAGCTATTGTATACAACAAATGAGGAAAGCATTCCTGGTAGTACTATTGACGGCATTAGCGGTTATGAAATCCGCAGCCCGGCAGGGTCCGGCAGCGGACTTCGGGATCAGGGGATTTTATATTGATCTGCGTAATGAGATCATGACTCCGGCGGCATTACGGGCATTTGCAGGTGAACTGGCAGCAGAAGGGATCAACACATTAGTTATGGAATGGGAAGCCACGTTCCCTTATAAAAATCATGCTACCATTTCTAATGAGCTGGCGTATACACGGGAAGAGATAGCATCCTTTGTTGGTTATTGCAGCAAAATGGGTATAACTGTTATCCCTGTACAGGAATGTTTTGGGCATGTGGAATATATTTTACGTAATCACCGGTATAGTTCCCTGCGGGAAGATGATAAAGACATTTCCCAGCTGTGCCCGCTTAAGATTACCAGCGACAGTTTGCTGTTTGCTGACCTGTTTGCAGATATGGCATCGTTACACCCGTCGAAATATATTCATATAGGCGGCGATGAAACCCGTTTATTAGGGCACTGTGCGGAGTGCAGGAAGAAAGTGGCTGCTGAAGGAGCCTCAAAATTGTTTGTGGACTATATGAAAACCATGTGCAATATTGTTTTAAAGATGGGCAAAATACCGGTTGTCTGGGCCGATATGCTGCTGAAACATCCTGAAGCCGCCGGAGAGCTTCCAAAAGAAACGATCCTGATGGACTGGAATTACGGATGGAAAACGAATTACTTTGGCAATATCAGCAATCTACAGGAGAAAGGATTTACTTTCTGGGGTGCCTCATCGGTGAGAAGCCACCCTGATAACTGGTATGTAACGGACTGGATCACCCATTTTAATAATCAGAAAGATTTTATTCCCTACGCGCGGTCGGCAGGCTATCAGGGAATGGTCACCACCTCCTGGTCCACCTCAGGGGTCTACAGTTATACCTGGGATGTAGGTAATGAAGTACTGGATATGGAGCCCATCCGGAATAATTATCCCTTGTCTGGATTTCGCATGCTGGTGGCTTTATATACACAGTCTTTAAAACAGGCAGCGGCAATTGATCCGAAAGCTTTTGTTGTTCAATATGCAGCTACGCGTTTTGGATTGACACAAAAGGAAGGTGCTCAATTATGGCAGGCATTGATGTTGCCCCCGGAACTGATCGTACAGGGCAAACCGGCAAAGAGCGCCTCCATAGCAGCGATGCGGATCCAGAATGATAGTAGCCGGAAACTATTAAATGGCTTGCATCCGCTTAAAAACAAAAATGAATTTGAGCATTACCGGCTTATGGCAGATTTGAGGGATTATTACCTGGCGTATAAAGAAATAGAAGCAGAATACAATGCAGCAGATTTCAGCAGGAGCAATGCCCGGTTATTATTGCCAAAGCTGAAGCGGCTTATGGATG
>DASVMC010000667.1:0-7676 GCA_036384555.1 Niabella sp.
CGTTTCTTTGGAAAGATATTGTTCAATTGCTGTATCATAACGCAATTTCCAGTCGGCGATCACACCCCAGTTTTCCCCGTTTACAAGGATCGCGCCACCGGTAACGGTCCCTATTTTCTCAAAAGTAACACCCGCCTGCTGTTCAAAGCCAGCTGCTTTATCGGCCGATACACTTACCACTACCCTGCTTTGTGCTTCTCCGAACAATGCAGCATCTTTTCTGATAGCAGCACTGGTAGTAATATCAAATCCCAGATTGCGGTTAAAGCCACTTTCCAGTAAGGTGATCAGTAACCCGCCTTCGCTTACATCGTGCGCCGACAGGATCATATCGTTGCTGATCAGCGCAGCTAACGACCGTTGCAGCTCAAATTCTTCTTCCAGATCGAAATAAGGAGCAGCGGAATGGGTAACTCCCTGTACCTGATACAGGTATTCGGAGCATCCCAGGTCTTCCGGCTGTTTTCCCAATATATAAATGATGGTACCCTCGCTCTTAAAATCAAGGGTCATTTTTTTATCAATATCTTCCAGTAATCCTACCATACCAATTGTAGGGGTCGGGTTTACAGGTCCGTCGGGGTTCTGGTTATAGAAACTTACATTGCCACCGGTAACGGGTGTATCAAATTTGCGGCAGGCATCCCCCATCCCTTTGATGGCATTTACAAACTGCCAGTATACTTCGGGGTCATACGGATTTCCAAAGTTCAGACAGTTGGTAACACCCAAAGGCTGTGCCCCGCTGCAAACAAGGTTCCGGGCTGCTTCGCTTACGGCGATCATCGTTCCTTTATAAGGATCCGCATATACATAGCGGCTGTTACAATCCGTTGTAACGCCCAATCCTTTTTTAGTTCCTTTAATAGTTACCACCGCCGCATCAGACGGGGCATTGGTAGAAGTATTTACCGTACCTACCATACTATCATACTGGTTATAGATCCAGCGTTTGGAAGCTATGGAAGGCAAGGCCACCAACTGTTCCGCCACCGCTTTCAGGTCGCCCGGCGCTTCAATTGCCGCGGCATCAAAAGCAGCTATTTTTTGCAGGTAGGCCGGTTCCCTGGTGTCCCGGTCATATTGCGGAGCACCGCCGCCCAGTACTAATTCTTCTGCGGGTACGGAGGCTTCCAATTGTCCATTCATATAAAAATCCAGCAGGCCGTTATCGGTCACCTCACCGATCACTGCCGCAGGCAGATCCCATTTCTCAAATACGGCTATTACTTCTTTTTCCCTGCCTTTTTGCGCTACCAGCAGCATCCGTTCCTGGCTTTCGCTCAGCAACAGCTCCCATGCCTTCATATCTTTCTGACGGGTAGGCACTTTATCCAGGTCAATACGCATGCCCACACCGCCTTTGGCACTCATTTCAGCCGTAGAGCAAATGATCCCGGCGGCACCCATATCCTGCATACCTACTACTGCCCCTGTCTGGATCACTTCCAGGCAGGCTTCCAGTAATTTCTTTTCCTGGAAGGGATCGCCCACCTGTACTGCCGGCAATTCCTGCACGCTTTCGGAAGTAATATCCGCAGAAGCAAAAGAAGCGCCCCCGATACCGTCCTTGCCGGTAGCGCTGCCTACAAAGATCACCGGGTTGCCCGTGCCCTCGGCCGTAGCAGAAACCGTTTCACCTGCCTTTACAATACCAACACTCATAGCATTAACCAGCGGGTTGGTATGATAACAGGCGTCAAAATAAATTTCACCGCCAACAGTCGGTACACCAAAACAGTTCCCATAATGTCCAATACCATGTACCACTCCTGCCAGCAGGTGTTGTGTTTTGGCTTCGTTCAATTTTCCAAAACGCAGGGAATTTAATGCAGCGATGGGTCTTGCACCCATTGTAAAAATATCACGGTGAATGCCTCCAACACCTGTTGCCGCACCCTGGAAGGGCTCCAGCGCCGACGGGTGGTTGTGGGATTCTATTTTAAATACCACCCCCAGCTCATCGCCGATATCCATCAGGCCCGCATTCTCTTCACCGGCAGCTACCAGCATCCGGCCGCCCTCACGGGGAAGTGTTTTCAGCCATTTAATAGAGTTTTTATAACTACAGTGCTCGCTCCACATTGCGGAAAATGCGCACAATTCATTGAAATTAGGTGTACGTCCTAATTTCTGTTGTATTAATTCAAATTCTTCTTTTGTTAAACGTAGCTGCTCTGCAGTTTTTACTGTAATTTCCATTATTTCAATTATAGCTGATTTAGACCGTATTTTAAAATCGCAGCGAATTTACAAAACAACTGCCATTATTAACGGATAAACCTTCTATGGCTTTTCGCAATTAATGGGTTATCATTGCAACATAAAATTGCCGTTTATTGGAAGTGCTTCTTTTTTCCATATATCTTCTTTTATTTTCCTGGGCTATTACCCAAACCCGTTTTTTCAGATCCAGCGGTTTGTCGCAGTTCCAACTGGTATTATTGTTTCTCATAAAAGTTGCTGTGGCGCTGCTTTACGGATGGATTTTCTGGCGGCAGGGAGGAGGCGACACCTGGCGCCTGTACCAGGAAAGCCTTAAGGAAACCAGGGTATTGATGACCAACCCCATCCGGTTTGTTACCAGTTTTTTTTATGATCCTTACGGGAACGGCTTCTCCGGTTTTTTTGCATCACGTACCTCTTACTGGAATAACCTCAAGGACAATACGTTCATCCGTATTGAGGCACTCTTTAACTGCTTTAGCTTTGGTAATTATTTTATCAACGCTCTATTCTATTCTTACCTTACTTTTTTTGGTGTTGCAGGTATTTATAAGGTCATGCGGCAGCATTTGAAAGATACAACCCCTTTGCTCATCGCTGCCTGTTTCCTGGTCCCTTCCTTTCTGTACTGGACCAGCGGTTTGCATAAGGACGGCCTTACTTATCTTACCCTGGCTGCCATTATTTATATTCTTTATTTCCGGTTATTATATAAAAGACCCTTTACTGCAGGGTTGATCTTAACTGCAGCATTTGTTCTGCTGTTTGCATTAAGAAATCATGTATTGATGTTGCTGTTGCCCGCGCTGTTCTGCTGGCTGTGGGCAAACAAAGCCCCCCGTCACCGTATAAAGATTTTTGTGTTCGTTTACAGCGTTGCTCTTTTTTGCTTTTTCACCCTGAAATACATACACCCTGCGCTGGACCTTCCTTCCATTGTCCTGAGTAAACAGGAAGCTTTTATGAACCTGAAAGACGGGGGATCTGAAATAGCTGTAAAAAAACTGGAACCCACTGGTGCCGGATTTATACGGTTATTACCCCAGGCCGCAGGTATTTCCTTCTTCCGGCCGCTTATCAGCGATCTTAAAAAACCAATCATTATCCCGGCTTTTATTGAAGTATTGCTCATCTGGCTCTGTCTCCTGCTTTATCTTGTTTTTCCCAAACAAAAAAGACGTTATGCTCCTTTCAGTTTGTTTTTACTGGCATTTTGCATCAGTATGCTCCTTATGATTGGCTATACCGTCAATAATGTAGGCGCTGTTGTACGCTACCGCGCACTGCTTTTTCCGTTGATAACAGCGCCGGTACTTACAGGTATTGACTGGAAAAAAATAAGACAAAAAATAAATATAAAATAATAATAATATTTTTATTAAGACGCATTTAGCATCATTTTTTTACTTTTCATCAAAAAAAATTTGATCTTTCTGTCAAAAAATAGAATATATATATTCAAAAAATGGATTTTTGCATTTATTTTTGCAAAAACTATTTTTCAATGTCATTAAGATTTAACGCAATTGAGGCTTTGCATACCTATAATACGGATGTAGGCAAAATCACCCCAAAAATTACCGAAGTATTCGGTTCCCATGTATTTAATCTGAAAACCGCACGTAAGTTTTTAAGCGATGAAGCATTCAAAAGCTTAAAGGCTTCCATTAATGCCGGACAGAAAATTGACCGCAATGTGGCTAACCAGATCGCTATTGGTATGCGTGCATGGGCCGAAGCAAAGGGCGTAACGCATTATACGCATTGGTTTCAGCCTTTAACCGGAACAACTGCCGAAAAACATGATTCTTTCTTTACATTGAAAGGGGATGGCACTCCTATTGAAGAATTTGATGGTGCTGCCCTGATTCAGCAGGAGCCAGATGCCTCTTCCTTTCCGAACGGAGGGCTGAGGGCCACCTTTGAAGCAAGAGGTTATACTGCCTGGGACCCCTCCTCACCTCCCTTTATTGTGGAAATCGGGTATGGCAGAACACTCTGTATCCCTACTATTTTTATTTCTTATACCGGTGAATCACTGGACTATAAAGCGCCTTTATTAAAGTCAATTGACGCATTGAACAAGGCGGCTGTGGATGTTTGTAATTATTTTGACCGGAACGTACAAAAAGTAACTGCCACATTGGGCTGGGAGCAGGAATATTTTGTGGTAGATGAAGGAATGTTCAATGCCCGTCCGGACCTGGTTATGTGCGGAAGAACTGTTTACGGGCACAATTCTGCCAAAAACCAGCAATTGGAAGATCATTATTTCGGCGCCATTCCTGAAAGAGTATACGCTTTTATGCGCGACTTTGAAAACGAGTGCTATAAGCTGGGAATTCCATTGCGTACCCGTCATAACGAGGTAGCCCCTGCCCAGTTTGAATGTGCTCCTATTTACGAGGAAATCAACCTGGCCGTAGACCACAATACATTGCTGATGGATACCATGAGCCGGATCGCTCCCCGCCATGGGTTGCGTGTGCTGTTTCATGAAAAGCCTTTTGCCGGCGTAAACGGCAGCGGTAAGCACAATAACTGGAGTCTGGCAACTGATACCGGCGTTAATCTTCTGGCCCCGGGCAAAACGCCAAAGACCAATTTAATGTTCCTTACCTTCTTTGTAAATACCATTAAAGCAGTACATGATTATGCCGACATTTTAAGAGCCTCCATCGCCTCTGCACCCAATGATCACCGCCTGGGCGCCAATGAAGCTCCGCCAGCTATTATTTCGGTATTTATCGGGAAGTATTTATCTGAAGTGCTGGAAGAAGTAAAAGAACGCGTTTCCAAAAAAATGGATGAGCAGGATGAAAGCATGCTGAAACTGGATATCCATAAAACCATTCCTGAATTATTCCAGGACAATACTGACCGGAACCGCACATCCCCTTTTGCTTTTACCGGAAATAAATTCGAGTTCCGTGCTGTAGGTTCTACTGCCAACTGTGCCAACCCGATGACCGTTTTAAATACCATCATGGCGCAAACACTGAAAAATTTCAAAAAAGAAGTGGACGCCCTGATTGAAAAAGGCGAGAAAAAAGAAATCGCCATAATGCAGATCATTCGCCAGTATATCATTGACAGCGAAAGCGTGCATTTTGAAGGAGACGGATACAGTGAGGCCTGGGAAAAAGAAGCCGAAAAAAGAGGGTTACCTAATGTAAAAACCACCCCGCTGGCCCTGGATGCTATGGTAAGCGATAAGAATAAAAAATTGTTTACAGAAAACAGCATTTATTCTTTAAGTGAACTGGAAGCCCGTCATGAAATTGAGCTGGAGAAATACATTAAGAAAGTGCAGATCGAAGGACGGATTATGGGCGAAATGGCTACCAGCATCATTCTTCCTCCTGCTATCCGGTACCAGAACCTGCTTAGCCAGAATATCCGCGGCCTGAAGGAAGCGGGACTTCCGGAATCGGCTTATGCCAATCAAAAGCAGATACTGGATAAGATCTCCGAGCACATTAACAAGGCCAGCGACCTGGTAGAAAAAATGATCGAGGCCCGGAAAATATGCAATGCCATTGAAGATACGCGCACAAAGGCCATTGCTTATGAAAGCCAGGTAAAGGCACAGTTCTTCGACCAGATCCGTTATCATGTAGATAAGCTGGAATTACTGGTGGATGATAAAGAATGGTACCTGCCTAAATACCGCGAATTATTATTTATGCGCTAATCCATTTCAGGCGCTGTTATAAAAGCCGGACTCAGGTCCGGCTTTTTTGTATGCAGCATTTTTAGATCCCCCTGAATGGCTTCTCAGAAAAATAGAGCCGGAAATCTTTGATGCGGCCATTCGGATTATTATCCTGCCGTGGCAGCAGCTTCAATCCGCTTATCTTATACGGCCGGCCCAGATCGATAACCACCTGATGCGGATAACCGGGAGTACGGTCCTGCCATTCGGTGTGCCATATACTTGTAAACTGCAGATCCAATAAATTAGCAGCATTGCCGTCATCACCCTGCAGCTCCTCGCTGTCTGCATACAGCACCTTCCAGTCGCTGCGCGGAATTTCTTTTCCTTTATCGTCCAGTAACACCATTTCAGCAGCCGAGGCAAAAGGATTATTATTGAATTCCCTCAGGGCCTCAAAACAAAAATACCGGGCAGTAACGATTGGGAATGCTACGGATTGCCAGTCTTTCGTATTTTCAAAGGTCCCGGAATAATGAGCCCCTGCAGGATCGGTCTCCCATTTTTGTTCCGGCTTTTTATGGCCCTGTTCTTTTTTTTCATTCAGGCTGTCCAGTATCGGTTTTTCCCGTCCCCTGATTTGTGGCTGGTTCACACCCAGTATATCAAAAACCACTAATTCATTTTCTCCTTTTTTTAACCAACACCCCGGCAGGTACATCGTCTGTGTAGGGCCGATACTCCAGAACCGTCCCAGGCAAATACCATTGATCCATACCAATCCCCGGTTCCAGCCACGCATATCCAGGTAAGTATCCTCCGGCTCCCTGACCATAAACCGGGCTTTATAAAAAGCCGCACCGGGTTTAACAGGCACAGTAAGCGGTTTATATTGAACAGGAATATTCTTATCCCCCAGTGCCACAGGATACTGTTTCCAGTTCCGCAATACCTTTTCCTGCTGTCCATCCGCTAAAATCACAGGACCGTAAATACCTTTCCGGTCGTGCATCAAGCTGCCATAGTTGACGCGGCCCATGGCATCCAGCGTTATTTTCAGTTTTACAGGCCGGTCCCTTGCCGGGAGCTCCAGTCGGAAATTTCCTTTTCTCCGGTCAATACTGCCCACCTGTTTTCCATCAACATCAATCAATGCAAAATCATGTACATCCTGAAACTGCAACTGTGCCTTGCCCCCCGGCGGCAGGGTTGTTTCATAAACGAGAACCCCAAATCCCTGGTTCACATCTTCCATAAAAAGAGCGGTATCTGAAATAACCGGTTCCGGCAGATGCTCCCAAAGTGATGCTATCGCAGTAAACCGGATATTAGTTACCGGTTTTGCCACTGGTCCTGCTGGCACCTCAGGAAGTATTTCTCCTTCCTGCAGGTACTGCTTTAGCAGGTTACGCAATGCATAAAATTTCGGGGTAGCATTCCCGGATTCATCAATAGGCGCATCATAATCATAACTGCTGGTCTGCGGTAAGTACGGCGGGGCATTGGCGCCGCTATAGGTGCCAAAAGTAGTACCGCCGTGTACCATATAAATACTGAAGGAAGCTTTATGATCCAGCATCCATTTTAATTCATCCACCACCTTCTGAACAGCGCCTGTATGATGCGGCCGTCCCCAGCTATCAAACCACCCCGGATAGTATTCCGCACACATCAGGGGACCTTCCGGCTGCACTTCACGCAGCGCTTTAAAAGCAGCTTCAGGCCCGCTTCCAAAGTTCACTGCTGTAAACAGGTCCGGACGCACATCATTCTTTAACTGCACCGGACCATCACA
>DASVMC010000668.1:0-6343 GCA_036384555.1 Niabella sp.
TCCGTGCCCTTTCCTAAGGCAGCAGGAAGCGGACGATCCGGAGAAGATCCGTCAAAATAAGGCGCTCCACCTCCGTTCACCCTGGCTTCATTAATAAATTCAGCATATTCCTGCGCATCCATTAATGGTATTTTTTTGCGCAGCGTCTGAATTCCATAATAGCCATCAAATGTAAGATTTGATTGCCCGCTTTTTCCTCTTTTAGTGGTCACAATAACCACTCCGTTACTGCCCCGCGACCCGTAAATCGCGGTAGCAGAAGCATCTTTAAGGATATCGATGGATTCAATATCTTCGGGATTGATCGAATTCAGATCACCAACCGGGTATCCGTCAACAACATATAAAGGGTCATTGCCCGCATTTACAGAGCCGGTCCCTCTTATACGTACGGTAGTACCGCCCCCCGGCTTACTGGAATTTGAAGTAACCTGTACTCCCGAAATCCGGCCCTGCAATGCTCTGTCTAAAGACACTAAAGGCGTTGCTTTAATCTCTTCTTCCTTTACAGTAGCTACCGATCCGGTCAGGTCTTTCTTTTTAACCGTACCATATCCGATCACTACTACTTCGTCCATCCTTTTATCTGATCGTTCCAGCACAATGTCGGAAGCCAGCCCTTTTACAGCTACCTCCCGGGTCACATACCCCACGCTGGAAACGATCAGGAAAGCGGCCTCATCTTTCACCCTGATGGCAAAATTTCCGCTATTATCAGACACCGTACCATTAGTAGTGCCTTTTTCCACGATATTTACCCCTGCTATGGCTGCACCAAGGTCATCGATAATATGCCCTTTAATAGAAATACTGGCAGCCACCGGGTTATTTCCAATGATCACGATAAGATCATCCGGCATCATCTTATAGGAATAATCAGTTTTATCCAGCAGTTGCTGCATTACGTAATCGATGGATGCATTTTTGGCCAGCACATCAATTTTCCGGTTACTGAGCGCAACACTGTCACTGTATACAAACCGGTAAGAATACCGGCTCTCTATTTCCTGTAATATGGAAATAAGCGATGTGTTATTACGATTTAAATTTATTTTCTCCTGTGAATACGTATTAATGGCTATTGCCTGGCTGCTGGTGAACAGGATAATAAAAACGATAAGTTTCATTACCAGTATGCATTTGATGAATAATTGCAGCCCATTACATATGGCGGGGCAATCCTTAATTTTCATACATTTGTAATAATTAAAGTGATGGTATAATTGCCGTCAGAGACAATGATGACTGTCATGTTTAACCGGCGGAAAATGTTGCGAGCATTTTCCGCCTTTTTTATTTGTTTATCCGCTCATTGTGTATAATTTTTATTATTGAAATAATTGTACCTGCCTGCCATCTATTGTATAATTGATACCGGCGGCCAGTTTAAATGTTTCCAGTATGGCTTCCAGGCTTTCCTGCCGGAAACTTCCGCTAAGCCTGCGATCCAGCAATGCAGAATCCCTGATGATCACCTCGCTGTTGAAGCAACGCCCCAGTTCCCGGGCAATATCTCTTAACCGCATTTGCTTAAATACCAGTTTGTTTTTTGTCCAGGCTGTTTCCGGCAAAACTTCCTGCGTAGAATCTGCTGTAATTTTTACAACCGCTATTTCAGGCACTTTTTCTTCTTTTACAGATGGCGCTGCATATTGTCCGTTTTTAATCAACAGCTTTTCCATGGGTTTTAACCGTATCTTTTCTCCGGCTCCTTTTTTCAGGAACACATCCACGATTCCGCTGAGCAATGTAGTTTCAGAAACACCTTCACCGGGGTATGCGCGCACATTAAATGAAGTGCCCACTGCTCTTACATCTGCGGTTGCGGTATGCACGATAAAAGGATGCTGCTTGTCCTTAGCCACCTCAAAATAGGCTTCTCCCGTAAGAAATACGGAACGCGTCTTTTCTCCGAAGGAACGATCATAAGTAAGCCTGGTGGCTACATTGACCCATACACGGCTGCCATCGGGCAGTGTGATAGTGGTTTTAGATCCCTTTTCAGTAGCTATCACATTTAAAGAACTGCTTTTCTTTGTCTCACGTACCGAATACCAGATACCCAGCACCCCTATGCCCAGCAATAATAGAACCGATGCAGCTACCAGCAGCCGCTTCATTACTACTGTCCTTTTCTTAACAGGCGCTGCAAAGATCTTTTCGTTCAACCGCGCCAGCGCTTCATTTACTTCTCCGCTATCCTGTTTATTAAACAGCGGCTGGTCTCCTGACAAAGCCTGCAATCCTTTCAATATGGAAGCATATTGCGGTGTATCAGCAATGGCATCATTGAGCTCCTTTAATTCCAAAAGGGATATTTCACCGCTTTCTTTCTTTCTGACCAATTCAATAAACCGGAATTTTTCCATAAAGAATGCGCTTAAGTATAAAGAGTCGCCGGCAGCCGGAAACCCTTAGTCTATTTTTATTTTTTTTATTTTGTTCTTTTACGTACCCAATACTGCTCTCCATGTTCCGGCATCAGCTGCGTCAGACAGTCAATGATCCTGCTATAAGCCAGTGTCATATGTGCTTCCACCGTTTTTACCGATATTTCCAGTAATTGCGCTACATCCTTGTATTTTAAGCCATCTTCTTTTACCAGGCGAAAAACCAGCCTGCATTTATAGGGCAATTCATTAATGGCAGCCTGTAGTTCCTGCAATTGCTCCCGCGCAATAAAAGAGCGCTCCGGGCTCATGGTGTCAAGGGTTATGCGTTCCAGGTCTTCGTTTACAGCAGGAACCGTTCTGTTTCTTTTAGTAACATACCGGACTGCATTGTTTTTTATAGAGCTGTACAGGTAATGCCCGATATTGCCCACCGCGCTAAGGCTGCGCCGGTTGGTCCAGATAGTAAAAAAAAGGTCCTGGACGAGGTCGCCGGCAGCTTCCCGATCGCTCACAATCGTCGTTACATAAGCTAAAAGGCCCGGAGAAAAATACCGGTATATCTGTTCAAATGAATCGTGATCATCCTGTTCTGCCACATTGATCACCCATTCATTGATCTTCGTTTTTATATTCATGGCATTCTAAATTGCGGATATTCTTTGAAAGAACAAAATCGCTGTTTATTTTCACCCCTGCTGCTGCGGCTCCTGATAACCGGTTTTGATCATGCAACACCTTTCCTGCAATTAGCTCCGCCTGCCGGAGACGCACACTTCAGCTATACCAAGCGGATGCTCGGATAGCAGAACAATTCCACAACTACTTTTAAACGCAACAATGGCTTTGAACGGCTGTTAACAGCCATTCAAAGCCATGCGCTTACCACGGGACTTAAAAAAGTACGTATTCTGTCTAAAACAATTTATAACACCTCTGGCAGTTATTGATACAATTCGTTAAAAAGCAATTTAAAGGTGCCGTAGGATTGACCTCTAAAGGTAATTTCGGGGCCGAAAGCATATAACGCGCCTTTGCCAATTGTTGCTTTAAAAGCTGCCACGCCGCCCCTGAGGTAAGATTGTCCCCAGGCCCATCCGCTTCTCAACGCATCCTTATTCTTATCAAAAGAGGCAATCACTTCAATATCAGTTGCAGCAGGAGCCAGCTTAAAAACAGGGCTGTTGCTGAATACAACATCCGTTTTTTCGGACATTCCACTGCTTGCATTTGACTGCGTATGAACAGTTACCTGCACAATGCTTGTGGGAATATAATATTCATCGCCTTTCAACTTTACTGTTTTGCCGTTTTTATCTGTTTTAACCAATGCATTGGTCACCGGTAGTTTCAAATGATACGCCAGCGCTGTATTACCACCGGTAACAACTACTTTACCGCCTTTTTCCAGGAAATCCTTTATTTGCGGAAGGGATTTTCCGATACTAAAACTACCCAGCATTTTCCGGTACTCTGCGGGAACCTCTTCTGCTTTGGGCTGGCGCGTCCTTCTGAAAAAAGAAGTCGTGTCTTCCGGAGTAATACCTTCGTTCATAAACAAAATAACATCATATTGATCATTTAATTTTCCCGCGTCAATATCCTGCGGATAGATCACTGTAAACGAATAATGAAATTGCTCCAGTAACCATCTTGTCCACCCGGACGGAATGGAACCACCATAATAATCGAACAAGGCGATACGTGCAGGCTTTATCTTTTCTTTGTTCCCCGGAACCGAAGTGGCTGTAATAACAGGAACACCTAAACGGGCATTACCCGCATTTATGGCCGATAACCCATTTGCCGGAACAAAAAATGAGCCCGCAGGCAAATCCTGTGTAATATCTTTTACACGATACACATCCACACCTGCTTTTAAAAGATCGTTCACCAGTACAAAGGAGTTATTCACCGCCGCGTTTAATAAATACCCGTTCTTAGAAGCAGCCGCTTCCTTTGCCACCGGTTTTTCCAGTATACCATAAGGCACCTGTTCAAACGGACCGGAAAAATCTTCCATTATACGGTCAAACTGTATGCCCATCTGAAAAGCCAGCGTCCAGCCGGTAACATCATAGGGGCGGACAGGAGGGCCTCCGGGATACTGGAAATCATTGGGATAATTCTGGGGTTCGAACATGTCCAGCACATGTGGCCGGAATGCCTGGTTCGTCTTTACGATATAGGAGCCCCTGGGATAGGATTTTCCGCCAGCAGTAAAAGCATCCTGTGCCTTGTATACTTTAACACCCGACGCCAGCAAAGCATTGATGAACCGGACGGCTGTGGGAAAATCGGTCTGATCCGCAGGAAGAACAAATCCCCGGGGATCTTTCAGATCAGCTGCTTTGATATATTTATCAAAATAACTTTTATCTAAACTGCGTTCACCCCATTCGGATATTGCACCCTTATCCTTTCCTGCTTTTTTATCGTTGCTGTAAGCAGCCAAAAGTGTGTCAATTTTATACGATTGCACCGTCCAGGTATCTTTATTTCCTTTATCGATGGAATTTTTTCCCATGATAAATATATTCTTTAATAGCTTATCGCGCATCCGTGCTGCATAATCCAAAA
Organism: Niabella sp.; assembly: GCA_036384555.1. Taxonomy (GTDB): domain Bacteria; phylum Bacteroidota; class Bacteroidia; order Chitinophagales; family Chitinophagaceae; genus Niabella. Next base: position 4,971 of record DASVMC010000668.1, read on the forward strand.
CACCATAGTTCAAAGACATTGAATAATCAATAGATTGCTGAAAAGTCCATTTTTGCGGCATCACCGGATAAGGCGTGGCATTGTCCGGCAAAAGACGTTTAGGAACCAGGGGAACTTCAGAAGGTGTGGGGTTACCGATAATTTCGGTCAGCAAACCGATCATATTATGATAGTAGGGAGCAGTACGCAAACCGCCGTCCCACCATCCGTTAAACGTTGAGCCTTCCAGCCGGGTATATCCGGGTTTGCTCTCAGCATTTAACCTGTTGATCATTGATGCGCCAACACCATCAATCTGGGTCATCAGTAACGGGTCATAATCATAATTAAACGGTGCCCGATAGGGCGGTCCGGCAATTACGGAACCTGCAGGGCCGGACTGGTGGTGGTTATATATGATCTGTGGCATCCATTCCAGATAATGCTGGCGGGCAATATTCTGCGTTTCTTTCATATTCATCATATAAAAGTCGCGGTTGTTATCGTGTCCCACGTATTTATTGTAGACCCGCGGAATCATCATATTCCTTTTAGAAGTATCCTTTTCCTGCATATACCAGTTGGATACCAGTTCCTGCCCGTCGGGGTTTACTTCCGATAAAAGAATGATCACATTATCCAGGATATTTTTTGTTTCCGCGTCACTGCGGCTTAACAATTGATAATACAACTGGATCAGTTGTTGCGTGCCAACCGTTTCGGTCGCATGCAGGCCACCGTCGATCCACACTACGGCTTTTCCTTTTTGTGCCAGTTGATCCGCTTCAGCTGCTGAGATCTCAGCACGGGCAAGGTCCTGGGAAATGCGTTTGTAGGTTGCCAGGTTTTTTAAGTTTTCCGGTGAAGAAACGATCATCATATATTGAGTGCGGCCTTCCTCCGTTTTACCGATTTCAGTGATCAATGCCCTGTCTGATTGTTTTGTAATCAGCTGAAAGTATTTTTCGGTTTGGGTATAATTTGCCAACCGGTAATTGTCGCCGATATTAAATCCGAAAAACTCTTTTGGAGAAGTGATCTTTTGTGCAACAGCGCTGAGAAGCCAACCTGCCAGCAAAAGAAAAGATAATAACGCTTTCTTTGTCATTACTAATGATTTTAATAATTAAAAAGTAAAATTTTAAAGGCCCCTGTTGTACAGCGCTTCACTATTAGGGATCGGCCATATATAATTATTAGTGCCCGGGGCCACTGCTGACACCGGTGATCCGCCGCCCGGTGTTTTTGCAGGAATCGGTTTTTGAAGCCGCATCAGATCAGCATTGCGGATCCCTTCGCCAAAAAACTCAATATGCCTTTCAGTAATAATTTTGTCAATCAGCTCTTGCTGATCACCCGCGGTAAGGGTAACGGTATTGTCTGAGCGGTTGCGC
>DASVMC010000669.1:0-9361 GCA_036384555.1 Niabella sp.
GAGCGATAATAGTGTTTGCAGCTTCCATTGGGCTATGTCCTGGCAATTATCGGTGGCGCGGTCTTATGGCCCCGCCAATTACAACCCCGGTTTATATAATCATGATTATCCTGCAATGCCCTTTATGTATGATAAGATGTATGGCTTTATAAGAAAATGCAATCTTTTTATTGGCAGTGTCAGTGCAGCTCCTGAAAAATTTCCTGAAGACTGGAGAAAACAGCGCATTGCGGAGGCGCGGTTTCTAAGAGCTTATTTTTACCAGATGCTCTGGATCGCCTACGGTGGAGTGCCTTTGGTCACGGAGACCTTAAACAGGCAGTTACAGGGGGACTCTATTTTTTTACCACGGAGTACAGCGGCTGCAACCTGTAAATTTATTACTGATGAGTTGGGCGCCATCTCAAATGATCTTCCGGAGAACAATACAAAAGGGAGTAATAATGAGGGCCGGGCAACCAAAGCAGCGGCACTGGTACTAAAAGGATGGGTGGAATTATTTAATAAGCAGTACGCAGAGGCGGCATCCACAAATAAGCAAATTATAGATGAACTGGGAAATGGGCAACCCTATGACCTGTTTTCTGATTACAATGGCCAGTTTATGGCGGAAAATAACAATAACAAGGAAACGATCTTTGCCTTTCAGCATTTAGCAGGTTCCAAGGGCGCTTATCAATCCAGTTACTTTGGTCCTAAGGGGTCTTTTGGTGGCTGGGGTGCTATGCAGCCTACTCAGAACCTGGTAGATGATTATGCAATGGCAAACGGGCGGCCGATCACCGATCCGGCTTCCGGTTATGATCCCCAGCACCCTTATTCAAATAGGGAAGCCCGTTTTTATCAGTCAATTATTTATGATGGTGCTGTATTTGCCGGCCAAACGTTTAGCATGAAGCAGGGTGCAGAATTTGCCCGGGATCTTGGAAAGGAAAATAATACAGGATATTACAGGCGCAAAGGTATTGATGAAAGATTGAAAGGGAACCTGTCCCTGGAAGGATCCAATTATATTTTTTTCAGATATGCTGAAGTGTTGCTGAATTTTGCCGAGGCGCGTATAGAAAACGGCCTGATTGACCAGGATGTTATAGACGCAATTGATAAAGTAAGAATAAGGGGAGGGCTTCCGACATTACAGCAAACTTATAACAGGTCGCTTAGCCAGCAGGAGCTGAGGGAACTGGTAAGGCGCGAGCGCAGGATAGAATTTGCCTTTGAAAATAAACGCTATTGGGACCTTATACGATGGAGAACGGCAACGACCCTTCTTAACCAGCCACTTTATGGAGTAGATATTACCAACCAGAATGGCATATGGGTATACAATACAAGAGGATTGGTACACACTCAGCAGTTCTTCGACAAAAATTACCTCTTTCCCCTTTATCAGGGCTGGATTGACGCCAATCCGCAAATCAAAAAGCAAAACGGAGGAGCAGATGGATGGGTGAATGGTCAAAATTCCGGTTATTAATAAATTAGAATTCATATGAAGCGCAAATTATTTTTTGCCTGCATGTTCTTTTTTGTAATGGGCATACAATATAAAAAGCTGTATGCACAAAAAAATGCAGGAATTTTTTACTCTACATTGTTTGCCAAAACAAAAGGATATAACCGGCTATCCGGGTTTGGAAATGGTGCAAACAATTACTTTCTGAAGGATATTAACGGTGATGCAAAGGCAGATGCCGTCTTATATTTTTCCACTGGTGACTGGTATGCAGCTGTTGCAGGTGATTCACTATTTACCAATCCTCATAAATATTTTAATTACCAGTCGGGCACAACCACGCCTACCAGCAACCTGATTTCCCTTATGGAAGATGTGAATGGAGATGGTAAAGCAGATGCTGTTCTTTTTGATCCGGGTTATGGGAATTGGTACATTGCTATAGCCGGAGGTACAGGTTTTTCAACGCCGGTGCAATGGAGTAGTGGTAACGGGGTAGGATCAGCCGGCCAATTACTGGCAGACGTTAATGGAGATGGTAAGGCCGATGCTGTTATCTATTTTCAATCGGGCGGACTATCCGGCAGCTGGTATGTGGGACTCTCCACGGGCACCGGTTTCGGAACGTTCACTCCCTGGATCAGCAGTTTTGGAACATCCACGGATCAGCTGATAACAGGAGACGTTAATGGAGATGGTAAGGCCGATGCTGTGTGTTTTCAGAAAAGCACTGGCAACTGGAACGTAGCACTGTCTAACGGTAGTGGCTTTGGATCTTCCGCTAGCTGGAAAACAGGATTTGGCAGCGGAAAAGAAAAGGGTATGGTGTATGATGTGGATCATGACGGTAAAGCGGATATTATATATTATGACAAGGGTGAATGGTGGACTTCCTACTCAACCGGAGCCGCTTTTGGAAGCTATCAGCATCGTTGGATTGCCGGTAACAGACCCGCTCTAGCCAAGGGAAATATTCCTGCGCCAGATGCTGTATTATTAGGCAATATAGCAGATACCCTGACGGCAGCATGTGCTGTTTCTGTAGGTGACTGGCTTTGTCTTGAGAACAATAATAAAAATGCAACAGTTGATGCGGTGCAAACAAATACCTGGTACGCATGGGGAAATGACTATCAGCCACAGGTTCCGGGTCATACAGGGACCTATGATTCGGGCGATAGCATAATTAATGATATACAGCTGAAGATGATCCATGATGCAGGGTTTACCTATATCATGTTTGATATTACGAATGGCCCGAATGCCTGGGTAGATAACAGGGCATTACAGTTTGTACGGCGTATTGAAAAGTGGAATAATGACCTGCTGGCTGGGCAACATAAAATGTACTTCTGTATTTCGATGGGCGGCAGTGGCGGACTTACAGGAGCAGCAGCTGCGGCCATCGTGGAATCAGAATCCAAGAGGGCCTGGGACAGTTTTTATATACCACACCAGAGCTGCTACTATCTGCAGGGAGGGAAGCCATTGCTGATTCATTTTGTATGGACAACAGCTAATAGTGATGACATTAAAAGCTATGCTGCCGCTAATCCGGGCCAGATGCCTAATTATAACAGATTTACCGTACGGTGGATGTATAACCAGGTGAATAATGATTCTACGTATAAGAATGCGTATGGCTGGCCAATATTAAACAAATATGGCAATCCGGCCGGTAATGAAGTGATGGATGTAATGTCCGGATTTTGGAATGGTGCTATTGGTGTAGACCGGGAGCAAGGTGATCTATACCGTAGCCAATGGGTGCGGGTACTACAGTATAACCCTCCAAGTGTATGGCTAAACAGTTTTAATGAAACCTGGGAACATACTTCTGTAGAACCTGCCTGGATACCACCTTCCAGTGAAATTGATAACCCGTTTTTAATAGCGGCCTGGACCGATTATTATAATAACAGAATGGATGATTTTTACTGGATCATGACGAAGCAATACATGCGTTTGTATATGTACAACCAGCTGTATGAGAATAGCTATATACAGGAAGACGGAAGCCCGGATGTTTATAAGGTTGCCACCACTGGCTTTGTCTATCAGGGTGCGATGCCGCATATGGCACCTGTTTTGTTGGTTCCGGCCGGATTCCGGAGCTCATTTGCGGGAAGTATCATTCCCTGACGCCTCTTAAACGAATAATTATATTAACGGTAAACCGAACCGACAGTTCAACGGGTCTGTCCTATTGTAACCCGGGGAACCAGTCGAGTCGTGCAATACTCATAAAATTGAATCAATAAAATATGGAAAGGAGAAAATTTTTAAAGAATACCACAATGGCTGGTGCCGCATCCCTGGTATTTCCGCGTAACGCAATAAAGCCTCTGTTACGTACCGAAAGAAAAATAAAAATAGGACTTATTGGTGTAGGACAAAGGGGAAAGGATCATTTGGCATTATGCCTGCGCCGCAATGACGTAGAGGTCGTTGCCATATGTGATCCGGATATCCTGGTTGCCATTCCTACCAGCCGCAAAATGATCAGCGAAGTTTACCGGAATGATCAGCATGTAACGGAATATACGCAGGGCGAATATGACTATTTACGCATGCTGCAGAGAGACGACCTGGATGCAGTGATTATTGCTACACCATGGGAGTGGCACGTGCCACAGGCCATAGCAGCAATGAAGGCCGGAAAAACGCCGGCAGTAGAAGTTTGTGGAGCCACTGATATCAGTGAATGCTGGGCACTGGTTGATACCAGCGAAGCAACAGGCATTCCTGTTTTTGCAATGGAAAATGTTTGCTATAGCCGGAACATAATGGCTGTACTGAATATGGTACGTAAGGGATTGTTTGGTGAAATCATACATTTACAGGGAGGCTACCAGCACGATCTTCGGTCAGTAAAATTTAATGATGGGATACATGTGAAAGGGTATGGGGTAGAGTTTGGCGAAAAAGGCCTTTCAGAAGCGCATTGGCGTACTATACATTCTGTACACCGTAATGGAGATCTCTATCCGACGCATGGTTTGGGCCCGGTAGCCAATATGATCGATATTAACAGGGGTAACCGATTATTGTCGCTGACTTCTGTTGCTACAAAATCAAGGGGATTACATAAATATATTGTTGATAAAGGCGGAAAGGATCATCCCAACGCCCAGGTTAGATTTGCCTTAGGCGATATTGTCACTACGTTGATACGCACAGCTAACGGTGAGACTATTTTATTGTCGCATGATACCAATTCTCCAAGACCCTATTCCCTGAATTTCAGGGTGCAGGGTACGCAGGGATTGTGGATGGACGATATGCAGTCGCTTTATATTGAAGGATTGAGCAAGGTGAATGATGCCTGGGATAATGCGGGTGACTGGCTTAAAAAATATGATCATGCACTTTGGGAAAAATATGGTACGGAAGCATCCGGAGCAGGTCATGGGGGTATAGACTGGTTTGTGCTGAATGCATTGGTGGAATGCATTAAAAACAAGACTCCATATCCGCTGGATGTATATGATCTTGCTACCTGGTATGCCATAACACCACTGTCAGAGGCATCTGTGGCAGAGGGCGGTGCGGTACAGGTTATCCCGGATTTTACACGGGGTAAATGGCAGTTCCGGAAGCCTGTTTTCGGGTTAAACGGGCAATACTGATCAGCTGCATCATTTATGAAACGTATATTCTTCAAATGCTGTTATTGCCTGTTGCTGCTGTTGGCTGCTTTAAAAATACAGGCGCAATCCGGATGGCAGAATAAGGCCTGTGTTAAAAAATACAAAGGTGTACCCACGCTTTTTATCAATAGCAGACCATGGGTGCCGTTTATGTATATGTCTTACCTGGGAACAGAAAAATACTACAGGGAGGTGGCAGCTACGGGAATCCATCTATACGGAGTACCCTGTTATTTGGGTGACCGTGGTATCAATACGGAAAGCGGTATCGGCCCGTTCAGGAAACCCTTGTGGTTAGGTAAGAACCGGTACGATTTTTCAGCCATTGCTGCTGATCTTGAAAAGATCCTCACTGTTGATACTGCTGCAAAAGTGATACTCCGGGTGCACCTGGATCCTCCGGAATGGTGGGAAAAAGCAAACCCCGGAGCTGCCTGCTGGCTGCCGGACGGAACATTATTCCGGCAGAGCTTCTTTTCAGAGCAGTGGAGACAGGAAACGGGGTATGTACTAAAAAGCATTATTCAATGGCTGAAATCATCCCGTTACAATAGCCTGATAGCGGGTATCCATGTTGCGGCCGGAGGCACAGAAGAGTGGGTGTATCATTATCACCGCTTTTTTTATGACGAAAATCCTGTAAGAATCCAGGCATTCCGCAAATGGTTGCGAAAAAAATATGCTGATAATGCGGATGCATTGCGCAGGGCCTGGAATTTACCGGGCAGTACTTTTAATAATGCCCTGCCTGCGGAAATCAGCGGCCATAATACCTATATGGCCTGGCTAAAACCGGATAAGGATGCACAGGTGCTAGATACTTACAGGTTCCATGCTGAAACCCTGGCCGGCGCCATTGCCTACTTCTGTAAACTTGTGAAAGAGGCGAGTAATGATAGCTTGCTTACCGGTGCTTTTTATGGATACCATTATGCAATTACAGATCCCAGAAAGGGTCATGGTGCACTGGCTAAGCTGCTGAACTGCCCATACCTGGATTACCTGTCCAGTCCCAATGATTACAATCGGGTGGCAGGTGAAGACTGGCCGCCTATGGTGGCAGTGCAAAGTGTGCAGTTACATGGAAAACTATGGTTGGCAGAAAATGACACCCGCACTTCGGTAACGACCCTTCTTAAAGACCAGGCAACAGGGATCGCTCCTCCCGGGGCTTATGAAAGTGGTGTATGGCTTGGCCCTGAAGATATGGATCTGTCCGTAGCTTTTCTGAGAAAGAACCTGGGGCGGATGCTTACCCAGGGTTATGGAGGGTGGTGGTTTGATATGTGGGGAGGTTGGTTCAGCGACCCCCGGTTACTGGCAGTATTCAGGGAGGGGCAAAGAATGTATGAAAAATATCCCGCTTCGCCGATACCGCAGATGAACGCCGGTGTCTGTGTGTTTGTGGATGAGGAATTATGTTTCCGGGATGCCTCGTTGGGAAAGCTGGTTGCGCCTATCCTCGCAAATAGGTATGCATTGGGAAAAACAGGGGCTCCTTATGATCTTTTCTTAAGGTCGGATATAGAAAGGCTGCGGCATAACTCTTACAAGGTAATATGGATGATGGGCGCCCTGGAATTAAACCCAAAGGAAAAGGTACTTCTGGATCAATGGCGCCGCAAAGGCGCATGGATCTTGTGGACGGACGGAGAGCGTACTACGCTGATGGATCCATCAGGCTACCGGCATATTTATAAAGGGAAATTAAGCTGGAGCGCTGGTGAGCTTCGGGCCTGTTGGAGGCAGGCAGGCATACCCGTTTATATTACTACAAATGATGTATTGTATGCCGGAAGGGGATGGCTTTGTCTGCATACGGCAGCAGGTGGCAAAAAAACAATCAGGCTTCCTTTTCGATCGTGTGTGATCAATGCAGTTAACGATCAGGTGCTGGAAAGCAACACAGCTCAGTTAACGATTTCGTTACCTCCGCAAACCACTTTATTATTAAGGCTAAAGCCCGTATTATAAATGGTAGCTCTTCCTTTGTATATCTGCCGGAACTGCTGTTAAAATCTATTGTGAAAACCGGTATTTCCGGTTCCGAATCAGCCAGGCTGCAGTTTGGTAATAGGCGATCGCTTCATTTACCAGCGATGGAGGTGGCACAATTTCCTGCTGGTCTTTTGTAACCGGATCTATTTTGTACGCACTGATCTTTTTAACGGGCGATTGTACAATAAGCGTGTCTGATTTTAAGTACCCCAACCCCTGGTATGTGCTGACAAAGGCTCTTTGTTTTTGCGGCGGTGCTTTCAGTACATCATTCCCATAGAATAAGGACGTATAGTTTAAGTGAAGAAGTCCCAGAATTGTAGGTGCAATATCGATCTGCCCCATCAATGCATCCACCCGCCGGGGTTGAATAATCCCCGGTGCGTAAATGATGAGGGGAATATGGTAACCGGGCAGTGGCAGCTCCTGTCTGCCGGCACTGGAAGCACAATGGTCTGCCACAATCACAAACAGCGTATTGCTAAACCAGGGTTTCCGGGAGGCCTGTTTTAAAAAGCTCCCGATGGCATAATCTGTATATTTTACAGCACCCTGCCTGCTGTGCGCGGATGGAGCAATGTCAATGCGTCCTTCAGGATAAGTATAGGGCCTGTGGTTGGACACGGTCATTATATGGGTAAAGAAGGGTTGCCTTTTTAACTGGTTCGAGTCCATTGTTCTTATAGCCAGGGTGAACAGGTCTTCATCTGCCACTCCCCAGATATTTGCATAATGGATCTCTGAAGGTTTTAATGCCTTTCTGTCCAGCACATCATAACCATTGTGCTCAAAAAAATAATTCATATTATCAAAGTAGCCAAACCCTCCATAAATGTATTGCGTGGTATAGCCTTTGCTTTTGAAAAGAGCGCCCAGACTATATAATCCCTCGTTATCAGGCCGTTTTACAACGCTTTCACCGGGCAGCGGTGGTATAGAAAGGGACAAGGCTTCCAATCCCCGGACCGTCCGCGTTCCGGAAGCATAGAGATTGGTAAATAACAGGCCGTGATTGGCCAGCGAATCCAGCTGGGGTGTTATATGGCTGCTATCCCCAAAAAGACCCATGAAGGAAGCGCTTAAGCTTTCCACGCTGATGAGTACCACGTTCATCTTTCTTTCGGGTAAACTATCCGTTATATGCCTTCGCAGGTCTGTGAGGTCCGTGGAGAGGTACTGATCGCCGGGAGCACTCATCTGTTCCCTTACCAGTTTAAAGGCTGTTGTGTCAGGAATGGTTTTATAGTAAGTATAAAAATCCAGTTCATTCTTTTTAAAAGCCTGTACAAAATCATAAATACCATTACCTGCAAGCTCGCTTGCATAATTATTGCGGCTGTAGTACTTCCATTGAGATGGAATGAACTGCGCAAGCAGCAGGCCTGCGGCGATTACGATTGATGCAAACAAGAGTCTTTTTAAGAAGGGCAGCGGCGTTCTTACCGAAGCGGCTATTGGACGGGATGCAAAATAAAAAAGAACCGCACTGAGCAGCAAAACCCCCGTTATAATAGGGAACAACGGGTACGATTCCTGTATATTCCCGATCACTTCATTGGTATAGATCAGGTAATCCACCGCAATAAAATTATACCGGGAATCAAATTCATTCCAGAAAAACCATTCGCTTACAGCATTAAATACCAATATAAAAACCGTGATAAAGAAAAACAGTTTTAACATACCACTTCTCCACTTCAGGCGAAAAGCAGCAGGCGTCTTTAGCAGGAACAGGAAAATGGCAAAACGGGCTATAAGATAGTAGATAAGCCCTTTATACAAAGCACTGTTAAATTCCCTGGGCACCAAAGGGGTAAAACAAACCACCGACAATAAGAGTAGAAAAAAGACGATGGCCATCCATTTCCCTTTGCGGGAATAAATAAAATCATTGGTAAAAGTGATCTGGAGCAAAAATGGTATGGTAAGCAAAAGGGATACAATAATATCATACACAAAACCGATGATAAAGCTTATGAATACATTATTGAAGGAGGGTGCTATGGTATTCCAGAAACTGACCAGCAATACAAGCCTTGTAATAAAGGCAATTTCGATAGCAATGAAAAAAAGTGTTCGCGCAGGGGCAAACTTTTTCAGGAAAAAAAACGACTTACCAGCACTCATAACCTGCTAAAGTAAGCGATGATTTGGGAGGAATTCTGAATTTTTGAGCCCCGCGATCCGGTTTGTTTTTTTTTAACAGATTTTAATAGGATATAAGCCCGTTTGTCATTTTTAATCGTAAAAATGCCTG
>DASVMC010000670.1:0-3367 GCA_036384555.1 Niabella sp.
GATTCGAACCAAACCAATAATATAATAAGTATCAATTGTTTACAAATATCAACTCAGAATCCTCTATGAATTACTAAACATTGAAAAGAGCAAAATCAAAATAAAAGTAACAGTTTTTGGCATTTAACAAACACAAAACGCACTTTAATAAGCGTTAGGAGGTAATTTAACATTTTTTTGTAGCTTTCCACTTCCTACTTAAATAGACAGACAACTAAAAATGACTATACGGGATTTGTAATCGCCTATAAATGAAAAAAATAAATACTTTTAATGATGAGCATTTATGGCAAACATTCAAAAACGGCAATACCCGTTCATTTGAACATATTTATAACACCTATAGCATGCCCCTTATTCAATACGGATTGAAAATTTGTTTGAACCCATCCCTCGTAGAAGACTGTCTTCACGATCTTTTTGTGGAACTTTGGGGCTCAAGAGCCCAGCTGACTGATGTAAAACAAATAAAGTTTTATTTGATCCGAGCTATGCGATATAAGCTATTGGCCGCTTTAAAAAAGACCAGAGCCCCATATGCTCTTTTTACAGATACCGAATACCCGGATATGGCTTTTTCTGAAGATGATGAAAAAGATATTGTTACCGAGAAAAACCTGAGATCGGCTTTAGAAAAGCTCCCGCCCCGTCAAAAAGAGGTGATATATCTTCATTTTTACCTATCCTACAGCATTCAGGAAATAGCGGAGCTTTTGCAAATCAATTATCAGTCTGTGGCTAACCTTCTTCAACGATCGGTTGATAGCATACGAAAAAGAGCCCCCTCCTTTAATTATTTATGTTTTTTATTTCTTATTTCCAGCCTTTTTTAGGCAGCTCGCACCCGAATTCAATTGTGATCATTAATAAAAAAGCCCCAAAACGCACATTTTCTTAAAAAAGTTGCTTTTGGGTGAGTATAAACGGGCACCTCTTTACACTATTAAGAATAAAACAATTTTGTTTTTAATAGAAAGTAAACGGATTGCCAAATGAAAACTGACGATTTATTAATGGATGATCGCTTTGTTCAATGGGTATTGCATCCGAACGAAGAACTGGATTACTACTGGAATCAATGGATGCTTGATCATCCAAACGATACCGGGGCGGCGCACGATGCCAGGACTTTTATCCAGAAAATTTACAAACAGGAGGCAGAAAATCTGCAGGAAGCTTCATTGGTTTCGATAAAAGACAGAGCCTGGGAACGTGTTAAAAGGTCTGTTCAATACGATGTATTGAGACCTAAAAGGCTTTGGGGTGCCTGGCGGCAGGTGGCTGCTGCAGTTTTGATCTTAGCTGTCTTAGCTGCGCTTTTCATCTACAAACCGTCAAAAACAGGAGGCAAAAATTATGCATACAACGGAGTGGTATATGAAAACAGGGGCAAGCAACTGTCAAAGAAGAATGTTTCAAATAGCGCCAGTACTGTTTATCTTCCCGATGGTTCCAGGGTAATTCTTGATCCCGGAGCAGGTATCGAATACGAAGCCTTACTAAATGGCGAACACCGCATAATAACTTTAAAGGGAAGTGCTTTTTTTGATGTGGCAAAAGACAGTTCCCGGCCGTTTATCATTCACACCACTAAAGCCGATGTAAGAGTTTTAGGTACCAGTTTCAAGATCCGGGAAACGCCTCAGAACGGAAATATCACCGTAGCAGTTCGTACCGGGAAGGTTATGGTATCTGGAAACAATCCGAAAAAACAGATGATTCAGCTTTTACCAGGCGAACAGGTTTCGGTGGGCTCTTCAGAAACGGCCTTTGCCAAAACTATTGTGAACGACCCCTCTTCCCTTGCTCAACCAGCAGTTAACGAAGAGCATTTTGAGTATGATAATGTGAACATCGCTGTAATTATAAAAGAACTGGAAAAAGTATACGGTGTTGAAATAGATTTTGATGAGGCGGCCTTTAAAGGTTGTTTTTTAACAACCAGTCTTTCATCAGGCTCCTTGTACAATAAGCTGGACATTTTAACTGCAGCAACCGGGGCTGCTTATGCACTTCAAAACGGAAAGATTCAAATGACAGGGGGCGGAAAATGTAACTAATCGATCACAATAAAAATTGCTTGTATGGAGAAACTTAAATAATCTATAGCCAACACAAAAAGAGGTGATGATGCTGACACATCATCACCCCAAAACCATGTTCCTGCATTGCCTGACCGCAATCAAGAACCTGTGTCATTTGATTAATAACAACTAAAATCAAAATTATGAAAAAAAGGGAAAGAAAGTTCCTGTTCTTTGCTATGAAATTGATCGTACAACAACTCTTTTTAACTATTATTTTTAGTGCTGCATGCTTTGCCAACCATAGCATGGGGCAAAATGTGCTGGATCGCGAAGTGAATGTATCTGTGCAGAACCAATCCATGAAACACATTCTGAATAAGATTTCTCAAACGGCGGATGTAAAGTTTACCTATTTATCTGACATCATTCCAACAGGAGCGAATATTTCCTTCACAGAAAAAAAACAAAAACTGAAAGATGTTTTAAAACGACTGCTTACTCCATATGCCTTGGAATATGAAGTAATAGGTACACAGATTATTTTAAAAAAGCCTGACAGACAACCAGTGGCTCTTACCAGGCTTAAAAGAATAACGATTACAGGTAAGGTCATTGCTGCTGATGGTACCCCGTTGGGCAATGCGTCTGTAAAAGTGAAAGGTACTACTACCGGAACGACAACAGATGAAGCAGGAAAATTCAAAATAGAATCGCCTACTGAATCCGGCGTATTAGAGGTTTCGTATATAGGTTATAAAATGGCAGAGGTTCCATTTAATGCCGGCAGTGCAAATCTTGAAATCACACTAACTCCTAATGACAATCAAAAGCAGGAAGAAGTCGTCGTTATAGGATACGGCACACAAAAGAGAAAATTTGTTACAGATGCTGTAGCTACAGTGAAAGCCGATGAGCTTGATAAAACAACTGCTGCCAACTTTACCCAGGCGTTGCAGGGCAAGGCGCCCGGTATAGAGGTCACCCAAGCAACAGGACAGCCTGGCGCTAATGTGTCATTGAAAATTCGCACCAACCCTTCTAATGCCAATGCAGGGGTGCTCTATGTGATAGATGGAGTTCCAGTAAACGATAATGCCGGCGCTCCCGCTACCGCAACCAGATATGGAACCGGCGGTGTAGACCAATCTCCGCTAAATTTTATCAATCCTAATGATATAGAATCCATCAGTTTTCTAAAAGATGCAGGCTCGGCTTCTATTTATGGAGCACGGGCCGGGGCTGGCGTGGTATTGATTACCACCAAAAAGGGCTCAGAAAGAAAGCCTGTTGTAAACTACTCATCGGCTTATGGTATACAAAAAGTAGATCGCTTGTACGAT
>DASVMC010000671.1:0-3516 GCA_036384555.1 Niabella sp.
AGGATGTAAAATGGAAAAAGCAGGAATCGTTTTTATCCTGTACTTAAACATGAGTTCTATAATTCCCAACATACCGTATCCCATTATCCTTGCCCCGATGCTTGGAGTCACCACACCTGCTATGGTAGCGGCGGTGGCTGATAAAGGCGGCCTTGGGTCGTTGCCTTTAGGCGGCCTGTCTGCTGAAGCCTCCCGGAAGCTGATCCGGGCCACGAAGAAGCTTACCGATCGGGCATTTGCGGTGAACTTTTTTGCAAATGCGGCTCCTGACCCTGAAAAAAACAGACAGGCCATAACCCGGATGCAGCTTTATATTCAAACCTTGTTGAACGACAGGAACTGGGGCGCAAATGATGCCTTTCACTATCATTTTTATCCCTGCCAGGACCTGGTTGACCTGATCATTGAAGAAGCGATCCCATATGTCAGCTTTACTTTTGGTATACCTGACGATGCCAGTATTCAAAAGCTGAAATCACGTGGCACTATAATAACAGGAACGGCAACCTGTGTCAGCGAAGCAGTGCTGCTGGAAAAAGCGGGTGCAGATATGGTGGTTGCACAGGGAATTGAAGCGGGTGGCCACCGGGGTACTTTTCTACCAGGGGCCCTGCCACAAATAGGGCTTTTCTCTTTAATCCCCCAGGTGGCGGATGCGGTAAAGATCCCAGTAATCGCTTCAGGCGGCATCTGTGATCAGCGAACCATGCAGGCGGCTTTTAGCCTGGGCGCCGGGGCCGTACAGATAGGCAGTTATTTTATAGGTGCGGAAGAGAGTCTGGCTACGGATGTTTATCGCAATTTATTAAAGGACATGACCGATACCTCCACGCATTTAACCCGGAGCTATACGGGGCGCTGGGCACGCGGCATCAAAAATGATTTCATGGAATTGATTGAAAACAGTGGACTTCCGATTCCGGATTATCCGATCCAGAATCTGCTGACCCGGAGAATGCGTGAACTGGCCAAAGAGCATAAAGATACCGGCTTCACCAGTTTTTGGGCCGGGCAAAATGCAAAATATACTTCCCGCAGCACCACAGCGCAAATCATCAATGAGCTGATCTCAATTTACAAAACAATACGTACCGCCTGACAGGTAACTCCTGCTGAATGCGCACGCCGTATCCTGGTATTGAAGAAAGAAGCTATTTGCTCTTATTTTTTTATTACGCCCAGTAAAAAACAGACCCAGCCCGCTATAAAAAACAGGCCGCCGATCGGTGTAATGATTCCCACACCACCCAGGCCTACTTTACCTGTGGCTTTTAAAGCCGTAAGCGCATAAAGCGATCCGGAGAAAAAAAGAATACCGATCAGGAACAGGGCCCCGGCCCATGACAGCATTCTGACAGGAAATTTTTCGTAAACAATTGCTACTAAAAGAAGAGCAATGGCGTGATACATCTGGTATTGTACGCCCGTTTGAAAAGCAGGCACCGAATCCGGCGCGATCTCTTTTAGTTTATGGGCCCCAAAGGCTCCAAGGATAACACCTAAACCTGCAATAGCAGCTCCTGCTCCAAGATATAATTTATGCATCGATGATCTTTTTTACCAATTCTTCCGGCCGAATATGGGTATCATCCACTTTTAGCTTTGCCTGCTCGTAATAAATACGACGGTCATTATTTTTCTTAACAATATAGGTTCTTAATTGTTCATCATCCAGATCTTTTAATAACGGCCGGTGCGCTTTCTGCTGACGTAACCTGCCCAGTAAAATATCAAGAGGTGTATTCAGCCAAACCGTGCGGCCGTGCTGATTCATATAATCAATATTATTAAAATAACAGGGCGCCCCGCCTCCACAGGAAAGTAATAAACCAGGATGGCTCTCCGTGATCATATAAAGAATTTCTTTTTCCTTTATTCGGAAGTATTCTTCCCCGTCCTCTTCAAAAATCCGGGTAACGGATTTCCCTTCAGATTCAATCACCAGGTCGTCCAGGTCATAATAGGGCAATTCCAGCTTTTTACTCAGGATTTTTCCCCAATGTGTTTTCCCCGCACCCATAAATCCAATCAAATAAACCCTCATGTTTCTTCTGTTTTTTATGCTGCGCACCGCAGCTATACACCCCCTGCTCACTTCTCCCTGGCTTCTTCTTACTTTTTACCACTCACTACTTAAAAGCATTGATACCGGTTATATCCATACCGGTAATCAGCAGGTGCACATCATGCGTACCTTCATAAGTGATCACACTTTCCAGGTTCATCATATGGCGCATGACCGGATATTCGCCGGTGATGCCCATTCCACCTAATATCTGACGGGCATCCCTGCAGATTTGTGTGGCAATGTTACAGGAGTTCCTTTTGGCCATGCTTACCTGCTGAGCAGATGCTTTTCCTTCGTTCATCAGTGCCCCCAGCCGCCAGTTTAATAATTGTGCCTTTGTAATCTCTGTGATCATTTCTGCCAGTTTTTTCTGCTGCAGCTGAAAACCTGCAATCGGCTTCCCGAACTGTACCCGTTCTTTTGCGTACCGTAATGCGGTATCATAACAATCCATTGCAGCACCAATCACTCCCCAGGCAATCCCATAGCGCGCCTTGTTCAAACAGCTCAATGGTCCTTTCATGCCTTTAACCCCGGGTAGTATATTGTGTTTGGGAACACGTACATTATCAAATACCAGCTCTCCGGTTGCTGATGCCCTCAGGCTCCATTTATTATGTGTTGTGGGTGTTGAGAACCCCTCCATTCCGCGTTCCACGATCAGCCCCTGCACCACACCTTCCTCATTTTTTGCCCATACGACTGCTACCTGGGAAAAGGGAGCATTACTGATCCACATTTTAGCACCATTCAAGATCACCTGATCGCCGGCGTCTTTAAAATGCGTTACCATGCTGGACGGATCACTGCCGTGGTCCGGCTCTGTTAAACCAAAACAGCCCAGCCATTCACCACTGGCAAGCCGGGGAAGGTATTTTTGTTTTTGTTCTTCGCTGCCGTAAGCATAGATGGGAAACATGACCAGTGAGCCCTGTACAGATGCGGTGGAACGCACCCCGCTATCCCCTCGTTCCAGTTCCTGCATCATTAGCCCGTAGCTGATATAATCCAGCCCTCCGCCTCCATATTCCACGGGTACCGTCGGGCCAAAACAGCCCAATGCACCCAGTTGTTTTACAATATGTTCCGGGAACGACGCTTCCTGGGCATATTTTTCGATAACAGGAGTAATTTCTTTTTTTACATACGAGCGCACTGCATCACGGATCAGGAGATGCTCGTCTGTTAAGAGCTCATCCACCTTAAAATAATCCGGGCTTTGAAACAAATCGGCTTTCACTGACATAACTAAAGGTTTGAAAGAAAACAAAGGTAACAGAAACCGTTCTACTGCAAAAGAGCCAGTCCATAAACCTTTATTTTTTAGGTGGGATCAAACCCCTGTTCTCTAGCAATGGAGTAATACTGGGCTCCTTACCTCTGAATGTCCCGTACAGCTCCGCAAGGTCTTCCGAGTTTCCTTTTGATAAAATCAGATCCCGGAAGCG
>DASVMC010000672.1:0-4270 GCA_036384555.1 Niabella sp.
AGCTGCGACGGCAAAACCCTCTGCAAAAAAGCCGGCATCCACCTCTCTTTGCGTTGCAAAGGCCTCATTGCCATAACGCCAGGCAAAAATATAGGTAAAACAAACAGAAAAGGTAAATGCCAGCAGCAGGTAGCTGCACACAAACAGGATTACCTTAAAAAAGCCTTTAGTCTTTGTTTCAACATACTGCGTAAGAAAAACAAAAAGAAGATAGCTGATAACAATGATCGCGATAAACGGTTGCAGATAGTTCGTATTAAAATCATACGATATATGATTTTCTGAGAACTGGTGCCTTCCCGAGTAATACGCACTGCTTGTTGAAGTGATCAATATAAAAAAGCCTGCTATAAGCGTAGCAATCAGCAGTTCTATTTTCTGATAGGTATTTCTTGCCTTCATCCGTGTATTTTTTTGTTCTTAATGAGTGGGAACGGCCTCAAAGTCTGGTAAAACTTCATAATCCGTTCCTGGTTGCAAGATTAGCACAGCTTTTTGATTGGAATACTATAATTGGGGTAGAATTGCATTTTTATGTGATGAATCCGGGGCGGCCTGAAATGTTCTTTTCCGGCACTGCAATGGTTAAAACTTTCTGAAACTGTTTGTTGTATGTAATTTTGCAGGGAATGGATTATGTAAAAGAATACCGGCAGTTTGTAAGCAGCTATTACTTAAACGAAGCGCTGCGGATTACGATTGGTATTACGCTGCCCTCCGTATTGCTCTATTATTTTGGCCAGCTGGAAATAGGAATGATCGTTTCACTCGGAGCGCTTTGCGTCAGCACCGCAGACATCCCCGGTGCGATCACTGAACGCAGAAAGGGTATGTTCGCTGCCGTAGGCCTCATTTTGTGTGTTGATCTTATCATCGGCTTTTCTCATGGAAATCATTATCTAACCGGTATGGTCATTTTTGGGCTTGCCTTTTCACTGAGCATGCTGGGTGTATACAATGCACGCACGAATGCGATCGGTTTTGCCGCTTTACTGATAATGGTATTGAATCTTTACCATAAAGCCACCGGATGGATGGTACTGGTGGAAGGGGCGTATCTGGTTTGCGGCGGACTTTGGTACATAGCCCTTAGTTTTATGCTGCATGGTGTTCGGCCGTACCGGGTGATTCAGCAGGCGCTGGGAGATTGCATAATTGCTGTGGGCGACTATTTAAAAACAAGATCCTATTTTTATAACGAGCAGGTGAACTATGACCGGACCTATAAAAACCTGATGCTGCAACAGCAAAAAGTACAGGATAAGCAGATACTGGTCCGGGAAATGCTGTTTAAAAGCCGCAATATTGTAAAATCGACCACGGTAATGGGACGCGGCCTTCTGGTGTTATTTATTGAATCGGTTGACCTTTTTGAAAAAGCCAATGCTACTTTTTACAACTACGAATCGATGCACCGGCGGTTTGACGGCTCTGATATACTGCCGCACTTCCGGAAAGTCATCCTGAGCATGGTTGATGAATTGTATGAGATCGGTGTCTCCGTTCAGGAGGGGCGCAGGTCCAGGGTCTCCAAGAACCTCAATGACGAAATAAGGGAGCTGAAACTACATTTTGAGGCCTTTGTAAACAAACACCGTAATGCAGACAATCTCGAAGCGCTGATCAACATGCGTAAAATCCTGCAATCGATGGAAGATATGACCCTTCGGCTCTACACCCTGCATCACTATACCCGCTATGATCGGGTAAAGCCTAAAGACCTCAAATTATCGGATAATTATAGCTCCTTTCTTGAAAAAAATGATCTCGACCGGGACCTGATCAGGGAAAATCTTTCGCTTCAGTCCAACACATTCCGTCACGCATTAAGACTGAGCATTGCAATGACTGCCGGTTATGGCCTGGCCCATCTGTTGCAGCTGGAGTACAGCTACTGGATCCTTTTAACGATACTGGTCATTCTTAAGCCTACTTACAGCGTTACCAAACAACGGAATTACCAGCGTGTATTAGGAACCATCATCGGTGCCCTCGGGGGCATCGGCCTGCTGTTTCTTATAGAGGGGGCTGCTGCAAGATTCGGGGTCATGATCCTTCTCATGGTTGCTACTTATAGCTTTATGCGTACCCGGTACCTCATCAGCGTCACCTTTATGACAGCTTATATAATGATTATGTTTTTTCTGCTGAACAGTAAGAACTTTCATGTGGTAATCGAAAGCAGGGTTTTGGATACCCTCATTGGTTCCATTATTGCCTTTGCCACCACTTATATTATTCCCTCCTGGGAAAAGAAACAGATAAAAAACTATATGGCAGCGGCCCTTGAAAAAACCACTACCTATTTTGAAACGGTTTCCAGCGTTTATATAAAAAATGACCCCGATTTTGATTATAAACTCAGCCGTAAAGAGGCCTTTGTGGCACAGGCCAACCTGTCCGGCGCTTTTCAGCGCATGCTCAGCGAGCCCAGGAGCAAACGGAAAAATATAAAAAAACTGCACCAGTTTGTGGTTATGATCCTTACCATTAATTCACAAATCGCAACCCTGGCCCACTACTCCAGGCAGCTGGCTGCAAAATACCGTTCACAAAACTTTGAACCGATTATTCAAAATACCCTGCTGGAACTGGGCAATACCATTGCGCTCCTTTCTGACGAAAAAGCTGCCCCCAGCACGCATTCTGAAGATACACAGCCGCTGAGGGCGGAAATAAAGCAACTCCTTGAAAAACGAAAGCTGGAGCTGGAACAGGGATTACTGGATACAGAAACCCGGACAAGACTTACAGAATTAAAACCGATCATTGATCAGTTCCTGCTCATCAGCCGGGCTGCGGGAGATCTGAACAAGATTGCAACAGAAATTACCGGACTGGGGCAAACCAACGAAGATGAAAACGTGCCCAAGGCATCCCTTTCCGTTGCCTAATGGGGTGGAACCCGTCGCCGGTCAGCAATAAAAGATTCTCCCGAATTCGTAACCACCAAAACCAGCAGGATCGTAACTTTGCGGTTCTCAAATTTTGGAAAAAAGACAGTTACATATAGCATTAGTAGGAAATCCTAATAGCGGCAAAAGTTCCCTGTTTAATTCACTAACCGGCCTTAATCAAAAAGTTGGCAATTTTCCGGGCGTTACTGTTGATAAAAAGACAGGGTTTACAAAAATTGGTCTTTTTCCGGCCAATATTATAGATCTTCCCGGAACCTATAGCCTTTACCCGCGGCGACTGGATGAAGAAGTGGCTTATAAAGTGATCCTGAATCAGGATAAAGACTTAAAAGCAGATGTGATTGTTGTAGTGGCCGATGCCAGCAACCTGAAACGAAACCTGCTGTTCTGCAGCCAGATCATTGATCTGAAGCGTCCTGTAGTAATGGCGCTCACCATGATGGACCTTGCCCGTAAAAAAGGCATCCATATCAATATTAATGAAATGGAGCGGGAGCTGGGCATTCCTATCGTTGCCGTAAATCCAAGAAAAAATAAAGGCATCGATAGCCTGAAAAAGGCGATCGAAATGGTTTCGGGCAGCTTATACAAACCGACGGTACATGATTTTATTGACGTAGAGGCGTTGGCCCCTGAGGCGATTCAGGGAGTTAAAAGCCTGGTTCCCGGCATCAGTTCGTATGAAGGCGTGCACTATCTGATCAAGCATGAGACCTTTACGCTTACGGATCACCTGCAGGACCAGATTGAAGCAACGGAAAAACGAAACAATTTTAATCCGACAAAGACACAGGCAGAAGAGATCCTGCAGCGCTACCAGCGCATTGGTACTATAATGAGCTTGTCTGTAACCTTACCGGATCCCAACCGGAAAAATATATTGACAGACCGGCTGGACCATATTTTCCTGCATCGTATATGGGGCTACCTGATTCTGCTGCTGGTATTGTTTTTAATGTTCCAGTGCGTATTCCTCATTGCTTCTTATCCAATGGACTGGATCGATTCGGGAACGGCGGCTTTCAGCGGCTGGCTGGGCAATGTATTGCCGCAGAACAACTTTACAGATCTGCTGATCAATGGTATTATAGCCGGACTGGGAGGCATTGTCATTTTTGTACCCCAGATCATGATCTTATTCGGGCTCATAGCCTTACTGGAAGATACCGGATACATGGCCAGGATCAGTTTTCTGACAGACCGTGTCATGCGCAGTGTAGGATTGAACGGGAAAAGCGTAATGCCCATGATCAGCGGTTTTGCCTGCGCCGTGCCTGCAATTATGAGCGCCCGCAGTATTGAAAACCGTAAGGAGCGGCTGCTTACGATCCTGATTACTCCTTTAATGAGCT
>DASVMC010000673.1:0-4108 GCA_036384555.1 Niabella sp.
TGCCGGTGCCAACGATCTATGGCGTTCTGACAGTAAATACAGATGAGCAGGCAAAGGAGCGCATTGGCGGTGCTCACGGACACAAAGGCAAGGAAGCGGCGATCACCGCGCTCAAAATGATTCACTCCTGAATTGACGGGAACGGCATTATTCATTTGTCCCGGCCTGAGACCTGCCTAATACATAAAAGAGCAGTTTTGCAGTTGCGGAAGCGTCTCTTTTATAAAAGCCGGTCAGCTTTGTAGCAATACCTTTTCATCGATCATCAATAAACAATATGCGGATGAAATATTTCCTGTTCTTCAGCTTATGTGCAACATTCTTTTGTTCCTGTAATGAAACGGGGGAAAAGCCGGATCCGTCTAAAGACACAGCAGCCACTTTAATAAGGATACACCCGGATACGGCATCAGCGCCATTGACAGCAAAAATGATTACAGAAGAAATGATCATGGACAGCCTGCATAAGATCTCCTTTGTAGCAGAAAGCCAATCATACATCGATTCTTTCAGTCACCACAAACACGGACTTGCCTTTCTGATGGATACAACCCAGGACCAAATGATCCATATAAGGGCTGGTTATAACGGGAATGACCTGCATTTTGAAACTTATTATATTTTTACGGTAGATCCGCGCACCTTCGATATTAAAATAACAGAGCCCGTTAGCGGTGATGAGATGACGATAGACGATTATCAAAAAGCGCAGAAAAAGTAACATGAACGTACAATTATTTATACCCTGTTTTGTTGACCAGCTTTATCCGCAAACCGGTTTTAATATGGTAAAAGTGCTGGAGAAATTTGGATGTACCGTTGCTTATAACACCAATCAGACCTGTTGCGGTCAGCCTGCTTTCAATGCCGGTTTCAGGGAGGAGTCAAAAGCGGTCTGTGCCAAATTCCTGACCGACTTCAGCGGTAGCGATTATGTGGTGGCGCCCAGTGCAAGCTGTGTGGGATTTATCCGCAATTATTATCCGAAACTGTTTGATAATTCATCAATGCATAACGATGTAAAGGCATTGGGAGCACGAACCTTTGAATTTTCCGAATTCCTTGTTCACATACTGAAAACAACTGATACGGGCGCTACTTTAAATGGCAATGCAACCTATCACGACAGCTGCGCCGGCCTGCGTGAGTGCCGGATCAAGTCAGAACCCCGGACCTTGCTTGCACATGTACGGGGGCTGAAACTGAATGAGATGAACGATGTGGAAACCTGCTGCGGGTTTGGGGGCACCTTTGCCGTAAAATTCCCCGGTATCTCCATAAACATGGGGGAGCAAAAAGTAGAAAATGCGCTTGCCATGGGCGCTGAATATTTAATCAGTACGGACCTTTCCTGTCTTATGCACCTGCAAGGCTACATCGACAGTAAGAAATATTCCATTAAGACCCTGCACCTGGCAGATGTACTGGCCAACGGATGGTAGCAGGATTGCTTTCAACAAAGCAATACACATTATACATACCCTTTTTGCCGGTTAATGCAGCACGAAGCCAGGCGTTTTGCTTTGATGCGGAGCTTCCGCTCACCAAACAATTCTTACAACCGGGCAACTTCCTGTTTGGATCGCACAAAATAATTCCTTGTAAATTGTTTATAAAGTATAAGTAATTTATATTTAAGCCTAAAACAGTTTATAAGAAATGGAAAAGAAGATTTTGCTGAATGAGAAAGATTTGCCTGTTCAATGGTACAATATTGTGGCAGACATGCCCAACAAGCCGTTGCCGCCGCTGCATCCGCAAACCAGACAACCGGTCAGCGCAGAGGACCTGGCACCGCTGTTTCCAATGGAGCTCATCCGGCAGGAGGTATCAGCAGAGCGGTATATTGATATTCCTGAGGAAGTACGGGAAGCGTATCGCATCTGGCGTCCCACACCACTGATAAGAGCTACCGGTTTAGAAAAAGCGCTGAAAACAGATTGTAAAATTTATTACAAGTACGAAGGAACCAGTCCCAGTGGCTCACACAAACCGAATACTGCAATCCCACAGGCCTATTATAATAAGCAGGAAGGCGTAAAACGCATTATTACAGAAACAGGAGCAGGGCAGTGGGGCACAGCACTCAGCTTTGCCTGTGCCCAGTTTGGGATCGATTGTGAAGTATACATGGTACGTATCAGCTATGACCAGAAACCATATCGCAAAATATTAATGAACACCTTTGGGGCTAAGGTATATGCATCACCCACCAACAATACACAAGCCGGCAGGAATGCATTAGCAGCCAACCCCGATACACCCGGAAGCCTGGGGCTTGCCATATCAGAAGCTATCGAAATTGCCGCAGGCGATGAAAATACAAAATATGCATTGGGGTCTGTATTGAATCACGTATTGCTGCATCAGACGATTATTGGCCAGGAAGCCAAAAAGCAAATGGAATATACAGGAGATTACCCGGATATTATTATAGCACCACTGGGTGGCGGTTCCAATTTTGCAGGGTTATCCTTTCCATTTTTAAAAGATAAAATTGAAGGCGGGAAAGTGCGTTGTATTGCAGTAGAGCCTGCTTCCTGTCCAAAACTAACAAAAGGAAAGTTTATGTATGATTTCGGCGATACACAAGGGTACACGCCCTTGCTGCCTATGTATACGCTGGGGCATACCTTCACACCGGCGGCTATACATGCAGGCGGCCTGCGCTATCATGGTGCCAGTGTACTGTGCAGCCAGTTGTTGAAAGACGGACTGATCGAGGCCAGCGCCATTCAGCAGCTGGAATGTTTTGAAGCGGGTATCATATTTGCAAAAGCTGAAGGCATTGTGCCTGCGCCGGAAGCGAATCATGGTATTGCGCAGGTGCTGCGCGAGGTCAACAAAGCAAAGGAAGAAGGCGTCAGCAAGACCATTTTATTTAATCTGTGCGGACATGGCTTTGTAGACATGGCAGCTTATCAGGATTATTTTGACGGGAAACTGCAAAACCATTCATTCACTGACGAAGAATTAACGGTAGCTATTAAAGAGATAGAAGCACTGCAACCCGCATAAAATATATATTTAAAATAACGATCCCTGTTCGCTGATCTTATCGGGTATTTTTAGCGAGAGACCAAAGGTTTTATTGATTGAGCGGATGAAGTGTGCGGCCAGTAACGGGGATTCCAGCTCTACATTCTGGTGTACAAAAAAACATAATTTCCGAAGCCCCTGCTTCCGCCATTTTTTGATGCGCTGTGTCCAGTCGTCTAACCGGCTGATGTCAGTTGGATGGTTTGCCCCTACATACCGGATAAAAGCTACGGGGCTGGTAAGGTGCATATGAAGCATATCCCGGCGGCCTGCTGTATCCACAATGATGTTGGTCATTCCTAATTGCTCCAGCAGACCTGTATATTTTTTGCTGACCGCCTTATCGGCGAACCATTCCTCATTGCGCACTTCTACTGCCAGCGGGATACCTTTGGGAAAGCGGGTCAGCATTTTCTTCAGCCGGTCAAAATCTTTGGGTTTAAAATTGTCGTGCAGCTGTAAAAAAGCCATGCCCAGGCGATCATCAAAATTGCTGATCGCGTTGCAGAATGTTTCCACTTCCGGCTGTACATCAATCAACCGCTTATAATGGCTGATCGTATTGGTTATTTTTGGAAAAAACTGAAAACCCGCCGGTGTTTTATCCTTCCAGGTCTGTACCTGCTTCCAGTCGGGCATCTTATAAAAAGTGGCATTCAGCTCAATGCAGTTGAACTGCGTGGCATAATAGCTTAATTCATCTTTAGTTCCTTTGGGATAGAATCCTTTCAGGTCTGTACGGTTCCACTTGGCACAGCCAACCGCCACTTCAAAATCAGAAGCATCGGTTACTGCGGATAAAATCCTTGCTGTTTCAGGATCATCTTTCGGCAATGCAAAATCAACGGTTTCGGGATATGCTACTTTTCCAAATTTCATAATTGTTTCAGGGATTGATATGATAGGAGATCTTATAAATATCTGTGCGGCCAATGTGCTTATCTTGCAGATGTCCGCTAAAATAGAGATACCCGGGCGCTGTTCTTGAAACAGACGGACCAAAGGTCCACGCACCCGGGTTGTTGATCTGCCCATCGGGTAACCTGATTACAGCAGCCGGGTGCTTATT
>DASVMC010000674.1:0-3276 GCA_036384555.1 Niabella sp.
CGCTCCTGGATGATCTCCATGTGCAGCATTCCCAGAAATCCGCAACGGAAGCCAAAACCCAGGGCCTGTGAAGTTTCCAGCTCAAAAGTCAATGAAGCATCGTTCAATTGCAGCTTATCCATACAATCGCGCAGTTCTTCAAATTCATCTGTATTCACCGGGTAAATACCTGCAAATACCATCGGTTTTACTTCCTCAAACCCTTTAATAGCTGCCGGGCTGGGATTACCGGCAAGCGTGATGGTATCACCCACTTTTACTTCCTTCGCATTCTTTATTCCTGTAATGATATACCCTACATCTCCTGCGCTCACTTCTTTTTTCTCGGTCATCTTTAGTTTCAGGATGCCGATCTCATCCGCCTCATATTCCTGGCCGGTGCTGACGAATTTCACTTTATCTCCCTTGCGTAATATCCCGTTAAGGATCCGGTAATAGACAATGATGCCCCGGAAGCTGTTAAAAACGCTGTCAAAGATCAGTGCCTGCAAAGGCGCCTGCACATCTCCTTTCGGCGGGGGAATTTTCTGCACAATTGCGTCCAGTACTTCTTCGATCCCCAAACCGGTTCTGCCGCTTGCCAGCAGAATCTCTTCCGGCTTACAACCGATAAGATCAATGATCTGGTCTTTCACCTCATCGATCATTGCCCCGTCCATATCAATCTTATTGATCACGGGGATGATCTCCAGGTCATTATCAATTGCCAGGTAAAGATTACTGATCGTTTGCGCCTGGATGCCCTGGGTGGCGTCCACCAGCAGCAACGCGCCCTCACATGCGGCCAGCGCGCGGCTTACCTCATAGCTAAAATCAACGTGCCCGGGGGTATCAATCAGGTTCAACACATAGTTTTCCCCCTCTTTTGTCTTATAATCGATCTGGATAGCATGGCTTTTAATAGTGATCCCTTTTTCACGCTCCAGATCCATATCATCCAGCACCTGGTCCTTCATGTCCCGGTCGCTGATCGTATTGGTAGCCTGCAATAACCGGTCTGCCAGCGTACTCTTACCGTGGTCAATATGTGCTATGATACAAAAGTTCCGTATATTTTTCATGCCTCAACCCTTATTTTCAGGGGCTGCAAAGGTACGATTTCAGGGCCAATCAGGCTTGAATTTCTTTTGCCGGCAGGTCCGGATCCCCATTTTCGCTAAATGTTAAAAGTAAAGGGGTTAGCGTAGTTTCTGACCGGTCCGGTACTTTTTTTAAGATAATTTAGTTAGCTTACAGCAATTATATTGAAACGATTCTATTTTAAACAGTACAATTCGCCATTATGAGTACACAAAATAATAGCAACACCCCGCTTGCCAGCCTGGATGAGTGGGAAGATGATCTCTTAAAAAGATACCCCGATCCCGATGCGATTGCCACCTCCAAATCTACAGAGGACTACCGCAATTATGATGATCCCCAACGGGATACCGTAAAAGAATTTTACCGGCTGAACCACACTTACCAGACCTACGATTTTGTAATGGCTAAACGGGCAGATTTTCTGCAGTTCAGCAGAAAAGAAATGACCGTATGGGATGCGTTTGATTTTTTAAACCAGCTGGTGGATGATTCTGACCCTGATACCGACCTGGACCAGTTCCAGCACCTGCTGCAAACGTCTGAAGCGATCCGCAGAGATGGTCACCCGGACTGGATGGTACTGACAGGGCTGATGCATGATATGGGAAAAGTGCTTTGTCTTTTTGGAGAACCGCAATGGGCTGTTGTGGGCGATACCTTTCCTGTTGGATGCGCTTACTCCGACAAAATTGTATACCCGGAATTTTTCAGTAATAACCCGGACTATGACAATAGCCGGTACAACACCAAACTGGGGGTGTATGAAACAGGCTGCGGATTACGCAATGTGAATATGTCCTGGGGGCATGATGAGTATATTTACCAGATCCTGAAGGATTATCTTCCGGAAGAAGGCCTGTATATGCTGCGTTACCATTCCTTTTATGCCTGGCACCGGGAAGGAGCTTACGCCTATCTTACAGATGACCATGATAAAAAAATGCTGAAATGGGTACAACTGTTTAATCCCTATGACCTGTATTCTAAAAATCCGGAACCACCGGACTGGAACAAGCTGCGCACTTATTATGAAAAGCTGGTGCAGCAGTACCTTCCCAAAACATTAAGATTTTAAGGTCAGCAGTGAAAAGAAAAACTACTCACTTTTACTGTTGATACGATGACCATTGACTATGGACTATTAACCTTTAGCCCGCATGCATCAGTTACAGCCGCTTGATTATATTGTTTTCCTTATTTATTTTATTGCTGTAGCTGCCTATGGCTACTATGTGTATCATCGTAAAAAATCCGCAACCGCCGATTCAAAGGATTTCTTCCTGGCTGAAGGATCGCTGACCTGGTGGGCAATAGGCGCTTCCCTGATCGCATCCAATATTTCCGCAGAACATTTTATTGGTATGAGCGGATCCGGCTTTGCCCTGGGCCTTGCTATCTCTTCCTACGAATGGATGGCCGCAGCCACCCTGATCCTTGTTGCGGTATTTATGATTCCGGTATATCTTAAAAATAAGATATTTACCATGCCCCAATTCCTCTCTGTCCGCTATGATAATAAAGTGAGCACCATTATGGCCATTTTCTGGTTGCTGGTATACGTATTTGTAAATCTCACTTCTATCATCTACCTCGGAGCACTGGCCATTTCATCGATCAGTAATTTAAGTTTTGAAGCCTGTATCATTGGTTTGAGCTTATTTTCTGTTATTGTAACGCTGGGAGGAATGAAAGTGATCGGCTATACAGATGTGGTACAGGTTACTGTACTGATCATTGGCGGACTGATCACTACTTATCTGGCCTTGTCCTTACTGGCAGATCAGTTCGGCTTTAACGGGAACATCTGGAAAGGGCTGGGCATACTGCGGAAAGAAGCTCCGGAGCATTTTCATATGATCTTCAAAAAAGGAGATCCTTATTATTATGAATTGCCCGGCATGTCGGTACTCATCGGCGGTATGCTGATCAATAACCTCGCCTATTGGGGATGCAATCAATACATTGTACAGCGTACCCTGGGCGCTGATTTGAAAACAGCCCGGAAAGGCATCCTGTTTGCTGCGTTCCTGAAGCTGCTGATACCGGTTATTGCAGTACTGCCCGGCATCACCATGTTTGTATTGCGTAAGAACGGGTTGTTTCAACAGGAAATGACGGATGCATCAGGGGCCGTAAAACCGGACCATGCTTATCCGGTTTTAATGAACCTTTTACCGGAAGGCTTAAAAGGAG
>DASVMC010000675.1:0-1619 GCA_036384555.1 Niabella sp.
GCCAAATATAACCGCTATTGACTATCTTTGAACCTGACGATTGAAAGCGAACAGTCTTATCTTAATAGCCCTTGTCTTTTCTGGCAGCGGCATTAAAAACAAACGGATGAAATACTGTATTACCCTGCTGGCAATGACCTGGTTCTTAACCGCAGACAGCCAGCCTCACAAAGGATTTCAGCTGGTGGATCAGCCCGGTCAAAAACAGGTAGCCGTACTCTATGATGGTCAACTGTTAACGGCTTACTGCTATACAGATAGTATTGCTAAACCGTTTCTTTACCCGGTGAACACATTGAACGGCATCACGGTGACCCGGGGTTTCCCTGTCCGGTACCTTCCCGGGGAAAGTACGGATCATCCGCATCATGTAGGTATCTGGCTGAATTATGAATCAGTAAACGGCATCGACTTCTGGAACAACTCATCAGCTATTCCTGCTTCAAAAAAGGACCACTATGGCAGTATCATTCACCAGCAGCTTACAGACACAGTGCAAACACCAACCGCTGCCACGCTGAAAGCAACGGCCACCTGGGTAACGCATTCAGGAGCGCAACTGCTTCATGAAGCCACTACCTATTTGTTTGAGGTACGGGAGCACCTGTTCTTTATAACAAGAACAACCACGCTTACGGCGCTTCAAGAACCGGTTGTGTTTAAAGATGTAAAGGATGGGCTTTTTGCTATACGGGTAGCCAAAGAGCTGGAAATGCCTTCAACCGAAACAAAAACATTCACCGATGTACACGGCAATAAAACAAGTATTACTCCCGCCGCCGGCACCAAAGTTACCGGCATGTATTATGCCTCCAACGGCCTGAAAGGAGATTCAGTGTGGAGCAGCCAGGGAACCTGGGCCATGCTCCAAGGCCGCAAGGACGGCTCCCCTATAACCATTGCGCTGCTGGATCATCCTTCCAATACCGGCTATCCCACCTACTGGCATGCCCGCGGGTATGGTTTATTTGCATTAAATCCATTGGGAAGATCGGTATTCAGCAATGGCAAAGATTCGCTGAATCTTGTTCTGCAACCGGGGGAAAGCAGGAAGTTTACGTACAGGGTCATCATTGCCGCAAAACACCTTACTGAATCCGAGTTAAAAAAGCTGGAAGCGGCTTTTGCTAAAACTACCTTCTAGGCCCCTGCTATTTTTACAACCGAAAATCTTTTATTTTCCGGAAAGAATTGCAGGGTGATCTATTTCCATTCAGACAGTCATTCCCATTTCGCAAGTTGGTTTCCTGCCGGAACTGAATGGTATCTTTATGCTCAAAATTAAATGCGGCAAAAGGATATTGTTCCGCAAGCTCATTGAAACAGGCAGCATCATTTTGATTCAGGAGCGCTTCCTGTAAAGGCTTTTACAACAAGCATACAACCCGTTAGGTAAGCGCAAGCACCTCATTAATAATCCGGCTTATCTCTTCGGATCGGTTCCAGACCATCATATGCGTTCCGCCTTCAATAATAAAATCGGCCCTGATCGTTCTTATAGGAAAAATCCGGTCTTTGCTGCCATGAATGTGGATCATTTTCTCCGGCATTCCGCCACCCCGCCAGTTCAGGATCTGGTTAAACGACCAGTTCACATAACCGGTTGTTGCTGTTTTACG
>DASVMC010000676.1:0-2682 GCA_036384555.1 Niabella sp.
AAAATCGCTTTTAAATTAATGAATCCAATTTGCAACCCTTTAAAGGTTCGTTTACTTAATTTCTGAAAAAACAATACCGGGCCTGCTACCGGTTACTATCCCTTTTCTCATTCTATTCTTTTATACCCGCTATTACCGGAACCGGGTTCTACCCTGCTGCACCGCGCAACATTCATCTGTGCTTTTTAAAACAGCACCAACGCGCAAGGGAATACCTTCCGCCTTGCTGCTGCACACACTAATAACTGAATTCAAGCAACGTCATTCAGGATCATTGCTGACTACACATTTCTCTATTTATTATAAGGACAAACAATTTGAGCTCCTGATTTTGTGATGCGAAGAAAATAAATGTTACCTGTGTTTCTTGTTCATTATTTTGTCGATTTGTACCATTTTTCATAAACCCGGCGGCCTGGTCTTATTTTTTGTTGAACCCTCCCTTGTCTTTTATACGGCCCGGAATACCGAATAGGCTCTTTTTAGCTGCCGGTACAGCCCACTGTGGTAGTACCATTTTTCTTCTTACATTCGTCTATTCAATCAACCGGTTTTCTATGAGACGCATATTTATTATTGTATCCCTGTTATCGCTTATTGTTACGTTCTTCCTGGCCTGGTACATCAGCAAGAACTGGTATGTGATCTTTGCTGCAACATTGGTACTGTCTGTTATGGGCTATTATGATATGGTGCAAACCAAACACACGATCAGGCGCATATACCCGGTTTTTGGCCGTATGCGTTATATGATGGAAGAGCTGCGCCCCAAGATCTATCAGTATTTTATTGAATCAGATATTGACGGACGGCCACTGAACCGGATTGACCGCTCAACGGTTTACCAGCGTGCCAAAGAAGACAACGATACCATGCCTTTTGGCACACAGCTGGATGTTTATGCCCCGGGATACGAGTGGATCTGTCACTCCATTGCGCCCAAAAGCTTCAAAACACTGGATCATGACCCTCGTGTGCTCTTTGGGAACAAGGACTGCACCCAGCCTTATAATGGCAGTATTCTCAATATTTCTGCCATGAGCTACGGGTCGTTGAGCTCCAATGCAGTAGAGGCAATGAATGCAGGCGCACGGATCGGCAATTTTGCACAGAACACCGGAGAGGGAGGCCTGAGCGAATTTCATTTAAAACAGGGAGGCGACCTGATCTGGCAGCTTGGTACCGGGTATTTTGGCTGCCGGGATGAAGCAGGTAATTTTTCACCGGAACTGTTTGCAGAAAAAGCGCAGCTTCCTTCTGTAAAAATGATCGAAATTAAAATTTCCCAGGGCGCCAAACCCGGCCACGGTGGTATCTTACCGGCGGCAAAGAACACGCCGGAGATCGCAAAAATAAGGCATATCACTCCGGGCACCACAGTAGAATCGCCCCCTTATCATACGGCGTTCAGTTCTCCCAGGGAACTGGTCCAATTCATAAAGCAATTGAGAACATTATCCGGAGGCAAACCCGTAGGCTTTAAACTATGTATTGGCCACAAAACAGAATTTATTGCGGTTTGCAAAGCCATGATCTCCCAGGACACGTATCCCGACTTCATTACTGTTGATGGCGGCGAAGGTGGAACCGGTGCTGCACCACAGGAATTCTCTAATTATGTGGGAGCGCCGCTTTTAGACGGACTTGCCTTTGTAGATGATATGCTGAGAGGGTTGAATATCCGTCATCATATAAAGATCATCGCATCAGGAAAGATCACAACAGGTTTTCATATAGCACGCGCAGCAGCATTAGGTGCAGATGCCTGCAATTGTGCAAGGGCAATGATGCTTGCTGTCGGATGTATACAGGCACTGATCTGTAATACCAACCGCTGCCCCACCGGGGTGGCTACCCAGGACCCTAAATATACCAAAGGGCTTGTGGTAGATGACAAAAAACACCGGATCGCCAATTTTCACAAAAATACGATCCGGTCTTTTATAGAGCTGATGGGCGCTGCAGGCCTGGAAACCATGAGCGATATTACCCGCTCACACGTCTACCGCAGGGTATCGCTGACATCTATGTATACTTTTGAAGAAATCTTCCCGTCCATAGAGCAAGGCGCATTAGCCGAAGGAAATATTCCTGAAAAACACAGGATCGATTTTGAATACGCTGATGAAACACATTGGGGCTTTGTAACAGTAGGCAGCTGGAGCAAAAAAGACCCGAAAGAAAAAAAGGTAGAAAAAATAGAGACGACGGGATAAAAAGCGCTTCTGCAAACAAATCCTTATAAGCCTATTATGGCAAAAGAGTATCCAAAACGGTTGCATAGATCAATTATAGAAAATTTGGAGCAATGATTTTAATGGATTAGATTTGTAACCTATAGGTTACAAATAGATAACAATACGTTACATTAAATCACTAAAGTATGGATACTTCTTTAATTGAGCAACTAGATAAATTAAGATACAATTTAATTAAGTGGTTGACGGTAGGCTGGACCATTTGGTTTGGTACCTATATTATTAAAGACTGGATCAATTATAAGTTCATTCTCGGTCTTCTTCTCCTTATTGGGTTTATAGGATGGATACTTTTTACAGTAAGTCTGATCGCTTATTTAAGATTAGGAAAAAAAATTAATGCTGATAGCAGTTTAAAAGAGGCCTTACACAATGAAATGCATCAATTATATACGTATAAATCTTCTTTTTGGGGATTTGTAAT
>DASVMC010000677.1:0-1669 GCA_036384555.1 Niabella sp.
TGCTGAGCCGGGTATTCTTTGCTTTTAGTGCAGCTTCTTTGTTGGCAGCCTGTAACAGAACTATCTGTTTTTCTTTTTCAGAGATCCTGAAGCGGGTATCCATATTGGATATACTGTTTTTAAAGTCTCTTGCATACACGGAATCCTGTAACCGGGTGTAGGTCTGCATCCATATATAGGCATTGGGAATATCATTTAAATGCGTATAGGTCTCTGTTAATTTCTGGGCTAATTGCAGGCGATCATCCAGGTAATGATACTGGTCTGCTTTCAGCGCATCCAGCAGTATTTTTAATGATTCGGGATAATGTTTCATCGCCATATAAGTACCGTGCAGCTCTATCAGTAAATTAAACTTTAATGAAATATTCTGCAATGAGTCTGCCTGGCGGATCGCATTTTGCAGCACCTGTATTGAAGCAGTATAAGTCTTTGCTTTTCTTAAATAAACCCCCTTGGTCAGCGCCAGGTCCAGGTGGAAATCGGAGACGGGATAATTTTTTAATAAGGTCTCTGCCCGGGTTATAATTGCTGCGGCCTGCGTGAGGCTGTCCATGTAGCAAAAGTTGAGTGCCCTGTTATCAAGTGCAGGCAGTAACGCATATAATTTATCCGGCTCCAGGTCTAATAGCTGAATGCTTCTCCTGTAGAAGTCGGCGGCCTTTGTATATAATCTCTGGTTCATGAATATCATTCCGATATCCGAATAAATAAAACCGGTCAGCAGGGTATCATTGGCTTTTTGTGCAATAGGAAGCGCTTTATTAAGCATAGCATCCAGCATGGCCAGGTCGTTATCTTTAAACTGTTGCAGGGAACCATAGTTTCGCCAGGACCTGGCTCTGAATTTCATTGATTCGCGTCCGGGTATCTGTTCCAGTTGCTGCTCGGCTTCCAGAAATTTTGAAGCCGCTTCCTGCCGGTCAATATCATATAAAACAAACGCCGTGTAAAATGTATGGAGCGCTTTTAAAAAAGCATTCCCGTGAAGCAGCCTTTCACCAGCCAGCAGATACCGGTTGGCCCTGGCGGTGTCATAATAACACCAATATTCAGAAAGTAACAGGTAGGAGCGCACTTTTATACTGTCAGTCCGGGCCGTTTGGCTCAGCTGCTCAAGACTGTCTGCATAATTGCCGGGGAAAAGAATGGATTGTGTTTTGGCCCTGTTCATCATAAAGCACGAACAGATCAGTAATAGAATGATGATGCGCATACAGCAAAGTAATTGAGTGCGTTTAGGATTGAACAGGTGCCGGTTCAATATACAAAAAACAGTAATAAGTCTGCAAAAAAATATCCGCCTCAGAAAGACCTTCATCCCGAAGGGCCAGCTAGTCGTGTGGATACAACGCTTCTTTAAAAAATCGGCAGTTACAGGCTTGATTGATCCTCTTTTAACCTTGGAAATACAGGCTCGCTTAGATCTTGTCCTGCTTTGCAAGATCCGGCCTGTGTGGCAGTTGAACGTACCGCAAAATATTCAAACTGCAGCTCCGGATTAAAATAAAAAAACCGGCTGAAAATACATCAGCCGGTTATAAAACTTTTTGCTATTTACTACTAAGTAAATTATTTTTTAGTAGAATCAGGAGCGATTGTAGTTGTCTTAACAGTAGTATCTGTTATGATTTTTGTAGTATCAGGAGCTGGAGTAGGAGCAGGAGTT
>DASVMC010000678.1:0-3047 GCA_036384555.1 Niabella sp.
ACCAGGCTTCTATTTCATCATAAGTATCTGGAAGGATCTTCTTCCCCTTTACATCAAACAAGAGCTGCTTTCCATCCTTCCGGGTCTTTAGAAATCTGTTGTCAAACAGGGTGAAATCGTTATCATATACCGGTTGCAATATTACATTTCCGGTTGTATCGGCAATGCCGTAGCGGCCATTTTTATGAAGCAGTACAAGGGGTTTGGGTAACTCAGTGGTGTCATAGCGAAGGTAGTCGTATTGTATATCTAGTACCACGTGGCCTTGTGCATTCTGCATCCCGTATTTGTCTCCCTTTTTTATGCGGGCAAATCCGTCGGTCATGTAATCAATTCCGTCCTCCGGTATATCCTGCACGCCACTGCTGTCCACTTTTTTTGTTTTCAGGTTTATGGTTAGCGGCCGGTCGTTTTTGTAGAAACTCATTACCCATTCATCGCTGCGCATGTTGATATGCCGGTGCTCGTATTCAAAAGGCAGCAGCACCTCGTTGTTAAAGTTAATGATGCCCCACCGACCATTCAACGCTGCAAAAACATAGTCGCCTTTTGATTCGCACCGAAAGCAATAATCCATGTCTTCATACCTACAGGGTACCACCAGTTTTTCTGATTCCCGGTCATAGACGCCCCACTGTTCCTGCTGTTTTACGCAGAAGAAACGGTTGTCCATATTAAAGACCTCTTCAAACATAA
The DNA here is from genome assembly GCA_036384555.1 of Niabella sp. Lineage (GTDB taxonomy): Bacteria > Bacteroidota > Bacteroidia > Chitinophagales > Chitinophagaceae > Niabella. Next base: position 697 of record DASVMC010000678.1, read on the forward strand.
AAGGCAACAGGAACCCCCTTGCATTGAATAGCGATTTTTTATTGTCTTTTTTGATGATCCATTCAGCGGGGTCTTGTGTATCAATAGAATCATAAACCGGTTGCAATAACCATTTACCTCCCGGTTGAATAGCACCTACTTTGTTTTTTCGATAGACGATGCAGAAAGCGGCCGCGATCCGGCTATTCTCCTTACCAGACCCGTCTGCTGCTGTTGGCGCAGTAACAGTTGAATAACGATCAATATCAGGAATCCTGTCAAAAGCGTAGTGGCCCAGACTATCGATATAAAAATAATCTGCTCCTTTTACCACGCGGGCAAACCCGTTGATAAAACGGGAGCCGCCGTCATATAAATCCTGACTATTCGCATTGTTAAAGACAAACAGCATACAAAACAGTAAGAAGAAGGCTGGATTTTTCATAATGAGCGTATGAAAGTTTATTTTATAAAAGAAAATTTGTTTTCAAAAAAACGGCCGATAAAAGGCAGCGGACGTTTCGTTTCATTACATGCGTGGATGATTCCAAAAACAGGTAAGAGCAGGAGTACGATACCCAGGGATGATAAAGTAAGGGCGACCGATGCGGAAAAAACAAATACCAGTCCTGTTATTGTTATATAGCACAGTGTTGTAAGGTGAACTCCCAATGCCTGACACATATGGTACCTGGTGAACTCGTCATGTTCTTCCTTTCCGGCATAAGCAATCAGCCAACCGATAATGGTAGCATATGCGAGTATGGAAGAACGTCTGGAAACCATATTTAGGGTAAGAGTTGCGTGCTGCAAATATGATAAAGTCGCTGCGGTTATCAAATTATAGAGGGCTATCCGATGTCTACAGGCAATAATTAATGCGTCTACTTAGTGTCTACAATTTTTTAAAGTATATGATTTTCAAGATTTTATAGTTTTACTATTTATTGAATTCAATCTCAGAGGAAACTGATAAGGGGGCATTGCACCGGATTTTTTTCTACTTTTATTGATTATTATGAACCGATGTTGCTCCATTTTATTCCTGATAAACCTATCTTTTCTGATCATTACAAAGTCTGCCTCAGGCCAGATGTCAACAGCAGACTCACTGCAGCGGGAACTTCAGCAACCCGGAATAGAGATGAGCAAAAAATCGGAGTTGCTCGTACAACTGGCAGCTGAAGCAGTAGTAAATGATCCTGCAAAAGGGCTTGCTTACGGAAAAGAGGCGCTTCGCCTGGCACATACGAGTAAAAATAAAGAGGCGCTTGCTTTTACTTTTTCCTACCTGGTTTCCGTGAATTTTATGGCAGATGAAGCGGATAATGCAAAACTGGCTGCAGACAGTGCGATATGGTATGCGGGGAAGATAGAGAACAAACTGATCAAGGGGCTGGCATATTACAAAGCAGGCTGGTTGCAGAACCTTAATAATGAACCGGACAGCGCCGTAGAAAGCTGGCAAAAAGCATTGGATTTTCTGGAAGCTGAGCAGGGAGGGGCAAAATTCCGGGCAGCTATTTATTACGCCTATTTTGGTATATATGCAGAAAGGGGCGATATTGATAAAGAACAGCTTTATGCACAGCGGGCTTTGCAGGAAGCGCACGATCCCCTGGCAAGGAGTGTGCTGGGACCTGCATGGCAGATAAACGGGACGATGTATCTTGACCGGTTTGATTTATCAAGGGACACTACATTACTTGATTCTGCGCTGTTTTCCTTTAAAAAGAATATTGAACTGTATCTGCAGTCTAAAGGCCAGGCAGCGGTTCGTGATCCGATAGCGTTGTCAGCACTTTTTATTGCCCAGATTTATATGGATCATTATCCGCCGTGGGCAAAAGATTCGGTGCTCAGGTACGTAGGTATAGCGCTTGCCAATGCAGACACGGTACGGAATAAGCGTATGCTGGTTAATTGCAATACTATTCTCAGCAATTATGCATTACAGGAAGGGAGGTTGGATGAGGCAGAAAGGATGTTGGTGCAGGCAAAAGCGGCTTTTGGTACGTTAGATCCGCCGGATTATTATGTTGGGGAAATGCTGTACCGCCAATTGGCTGACCTTGCAGAGCAAAAAGGGGAGAAGGTCCTGGCGCTTCAATACTACAAACAATATGTTGACTATTATAAAAAGCAATTCGATGCCCGCCAGATGGAAACTATACGGCGGTTAGACGCACGGTACCAGGGTGTGAAAAAAGACAAAGAGATACAACTTCTAAAGGAACAGGAAACTTTCCGGCGAAAGCAGAACTTTTTTTATCTCGGCATCCTTATCGCTGCCCTCTTTGGCCTTGTCTTTATGTTCCGGGCATATCATTTCCGCCTGCGCTATTCTCTTCAACGCGAAAAATTCTTACGAA
>DASVMC010000679.1:0-2487 GCA_036384555.1 Niabella sp.
CAAGAGTGTTTGATGGCAATATGCCGGTATTCAATGTCAGGAATAATCCTGTATATGACGAAAAATGTGCATATGTTGATGCGGCCTGGTTTGAGATATTCCGGTATGATTTTATAGAGGGAAGCGCAAAGGCCTTTGCAAAAGATCCGAACAGCATTATTCTCACAGAATCTGATGCGATCAGGTACTTTGGCGTTACAAATGTAACAGGGAAAGCTATTTACGTTGACAGTACCAATCTTGTTATACGGGGCGTTGTAAAGGATGCCCCCGCCAATTCAAGTTTTCAATACACTTCATTTATTCCGCTGGCCAATCTTTTAAAGGACCCGAAAAGAAGGGAAAATGATAAGAATTGGGGAAATGCAAATTATATCACGTTTATCAAAAGACAATCAGCTGCGAATCCCGGACATCTTCAGAAAAAAATAAATGCGGTATTTGCTGAAAAGTCGGGTGGTACTGAAACGACCATCACCTTGTTGCCTTTGACACAAATGCATTTTGAAACAGCAATTGAAAATTCAGCTTATTTGCACGGTACGAAAAACACGGTGTATCTGTTTATGGCACTTGCCGGTATATTATTACTGATCGCTTGTATTAATTATGTAAATCTTACAACCGCAAAAGCCAGCCTGCGGGCAAGGGAAGTGAGTGTAAGGAAAATAATCGGCGCACGCAGAATGCAGCTGTTCGGCCAGTTTATAGCTGAGGCCTTACTTGTAAGCTGTATAGCCGTCTTTATAACCGTTCTGCTGACACGGGTCTGCCTGCCATTTTTCAATACGCTTACAGACAAAAAATTTGAGCTCTCTGTTTTTTCAGCTTCTTTATGGAAGATCATGGGCATTACAATACTTGCAGCATTTATTCTTAATAGTATTTATCCGGCTGTGACCTTGTCTTCATTTAAGCCTTTAGCTGTTTTCAGGGGTTCAACAGTATTAAAGATAAAAGACAGCTATTTCAGAAAGATCCTGGTCGTTTTTCAGTTTTCGGTTTCTGTAATGCTGATATGCGGAACGATTATTATTTACAGGCAGCTGCAGTTTGTACAGCAGGTAAATGTGGGATACAATAAATCGCAGGTACTTACCTTCAGTCTTCCACCTGCTGTTGATCTGAATACAAAAGAGGTGACCATTCAAGCGGTTAAAAATGAGTTGCTTTCAAAAGCAGGTATTCAGAGCGTGACGATTGCCAATCAGCCGATTGAGGATATAGGAAGTTATTCAACCGGGGCCGCGGATTGGGCGGGGCGTGATACCTCTTTAAACCCGAAGATGGCACAGCTTTCGGCAGACGCAGATTTTGCAGCAACAATGCAACTGCAAATGTCAGAAGGACGCTGGTTCGGGAAGGGGAATGAAACGGATAAGAATAATGTTGTTTTAAACGAAACGGCCATTAAAGAATTACACATTCCGCAGCCATATATCGGGCGGCAATTTACATGGAAAGGAAAAAAAGGCGAAATAATAGGCGTTGTAAAAGATTTTAAGTATAAAAGCCTGCACGATAAAACAGGTCCGCTGGTCGCTTTCCAAAACCCGGCCTGGTTCCGCCTTTTTATGGCCCGCGTTGCCCCGAACCAGGCAGTGCAGGCGATAAAGAATGTAGAAGCTGTATGGCGGCAATTTTTTCCCGGTGCTGCTTTGGAGTATCATTTTTTAGATGATCATTTTAATCAGTTGTATAAGGCTGACCAGCAAACAGCTACGTTGATATTGGGCTTTTCCCTTATCGCAATTATTATTTCTGCCCTGGGTTTATTTGCATTGACCACTTTTACTGTTGAACAAAAAACAAAGGAGATCGGCATACGGAAAGTATTAGGAGCCAGCGTTCTTTCAATTGCCCGGTTCCTGACTAAAGATTTTTTAAGGCTGATCGTAATTGCTATTATTATTGCATTGCCGCTTGCATGGCTGGCGATGAGCAGGTGGTTGCAGGATTTTGCTTACAGGATCAATATAACGGTCTGGATCTTTGCCGTTGCCGGTATCATTACTGTTGCTATTGCGATAGTAACGATCAGCTTCCAGGCTATTAAAGCCGCAACTGCTAACCCTGTAAAAGCATTGCGGAGTGAATGAGCGCGGAGAAAAGGAGCAATATGAAATAAGGAACAATAAATAATAAATGTAAGAGGGAAGCGTGTGTAGTGAGACATGAATAGTGAATGGTAAGTGGTCAAGGATGAATGGGAGCAGACAACTGAAATCTCAAATCTGAAACTATGTTCAAAAATTATTTTAAGACCGCCTGGCGGAATATAATCCGGACAATAGGATATAGTCTGTTGAATGTTACCGGACTGGCTATTGGGATGGCTGTTGCATTACTTATCGGATTATGGGTATATGACCAGTATAGTTATGATCGGTCACTACCTGATTATCAGCGCTTGTACCGGGTACAGCGTAATTTTGACAGCAACGGAGATACGCTGACTTTTCTTTCTACTTCCTTAAAGCTTGCAGA
>DASVMC010000680.1:0-3686 GCA_036384555.1 Niabella sp.
TTAATAAGGATTGGCTCCCCAACGCCTCCCGTATTGATGAGCTGCCCCAACCTGGTCAAAAGGATATACATGGAGACTATGGTGCTTATTGCTATGTAGGGTTCCGTCACAGCCTTTGTCATGGATGGGCTTCCGGTCCTACCCCCTGGCTGACCCAATATGTATTGGGGATTACCGTAGTGGAGCCGGGATGCAAAACGATAAGGATCATTCCGCACCTGGGAGATCTGCAGTTTGCAGAAGGAACCTTTCCTACTCCATATGGAGTGGTAAAAGTCAAACATGTGAAAGACCGGGGTGGAAAAATCACCTCCACGATCTCAGCTCCGCCACAGGTAAAAGTACTCAGACAATAAATACATTTATAGGCTGAAGAGCAATTGCATCAAATGCAATGACTGGTTCTATTAGTTACAAGCAGTTCCTTTTTTAGCGTACTGCTAACAATTCTCATTGCTGAAGGCAAATAAGCCTGTCGGCTTAAATTTAAACCAGCCCTGATTGCCGGCCAAAAGACACAATAGCAGCAGTATTGAAACAGCTGCAAGGGCTAAAAAAGTGTTGATATAGTACGCCTGCACTCATTACTGCTACAGTAAAGAATTCATTCTTTTGAAAAGAGTAATTCTTTGCTCATTACTCTTATTTCTTTTTCTATCGTAATAGTCATTAATTCTGGCTTCAACATGCATATGGCCAGAAATTCCGTCTAATTGAATTTTTCCGGTTTTAATCCAATCCTTTTTAATTGCCTCTTCAATCTCATCTCTATAAACTTTGTAAAATCCAAGCTTTGTCGGATCCGCGGGATTAGGATTAAAATACAGTGGATAGAAATGCTGCAAAGTGCTTTCTAATAGAATATTTTTTATTACTTTCCAATGTCCTTCGCCAACAGCAAAATTGTCAACGTGAGTAATGAACAAAATATCAGAACTCAGAATGGTATTATAATCTGTAATTAATTGTTCGGAAGGGCAGTCATATATAGCGTAGCTATTGTCAATTAATACTCTCCCATATGTATACCATCCCTTTTTAAAAGGTATTTTAATTAAATCCCCCGCTTTTACTTTTTTTTCCATAACATTAACCAATTTACCGTCGGATGGCTTGCCGGACAGACAGTGGGAAAAGATTTGATTAAATATATTTTTTATGAAAATCCCAGGTCCTATTTAATGCAAATGCTCCTATATTGTTTTCAACAAGTATGTTCATGTATCCGACCACACGAATACCAACAACAGCTTAAAATAGATTTAGAATAGTCTCTGAATCTTTTATGGCAACCTCCTTTTCATCTTCGAGTAAATTAGAGATAGGAGATATGGTAATATCAGAAAAAAAAGAGATTGACTGGAGAATCATAGCCGGAAAGAACCATATTGAACCCGGCCTTCTTAATTTTTACTAAAACAAAAGTGAGCAAAAACAAATGACAGCAAAAAAAATTGTTTTCTTCAACATTTTAAACTAAATTATTAATCAATTAACTTTAAATGAATTAAAACTTTTAGCCAATTAATGGCTGACTTTAAGTTGTAAGGTTGCACACACCCTATAAATATATACAATTTTGTCTGTTTGTAATTTCCGGAAGAAAGCTCCCTTTCAGCTTGTTTTCCGGTAATTAAGAATAGCCAGCGCATTCAGGAAAACAGCAAACCCAACCAGGTAAAGCAGCTCTGTTTTTACTTCGTTAAATCCGCTTCCCTTCAGGACAATCAACCGGACTACCGTTATAAAATGGGTTACAGGTGTAAAACCGGACATTGTCCGGGCCCAGCCCGGCATACTGTCGGTACTGGTAAAGAATCCACTCATCAGCATAAAGATCATCATAAAGAAAAAGGCAATGAACATGGCCTGTAACTGTGTATCCGCAAAGGTGGAAATCAACAGTCCCAGGCCCAGCAGCGCTACCAGATAAACACCTGCAAACAAGTATAAAACCAACAGGCTTCCTTGCGGAAAAATTCCATATACCAGATACATCACCAATAATCCTATGGTAAATACAATCATCCCGACGATCCAGAAAGGAATGAGTTTACCTAAAATAAACTGCCATTTTTTTATCGGCGTTACGTTAATCTGTTCAATCGTCCCTATTTCCTTCTCCTTAACAATATTTAATGCGGTAATAAAACCGCCGATCAATGTAAGCAGCAATACCAATATGCCCGGTACCATATAATATTTATACGCTGCCCGCGGATTATACCAATTGGAATTCAGCACTGCTATTTTTGCATTTGAAGCTGAATTTGTAATAACCGGTGATTTAAAATTGATATCCAGATCACTGTTAAAATCAGTAATAACGGAAACAAGATAACTACTTCCGAGGGAAGATTTTGTACCATTGATGGCATCAACTGACAGGTTCACTTTCTGACTGCCTTCCCGGACCAGATTCCGTTCAAACCCCGTCGGGATCTCTAATACGAGATCCGCAGCTCCGTCTTCAATAAGCTTCAGTCCTTCCCTGTAAGAACCGGGGGTACCTGCAATTCTGAAATAACCGGATGAGGCGATTTTATGCAGGAGCTTTTGGGAATAACTGCTGTGATCATGATCGACATAAGCAATGTTGACATTCCTGACCTCGAAATTGGCAGCCAAAGGCATAATGATCAGTTGTATCGTCGGCATCAGGAACATCATTGCCAGGATGATCTTATCCCTGAATATCTGGCGAAATTCTTTCTGCAATATAAAGCGCAATACTTTCACGATAATCGTATTTTAAACCGTTTCAACGCAATGGTCAGCAACAGTACCGACATGCCAGACAGTATCAGCGTTTCCTTCCAGACATAACTAAAGCCGAGCCCCTTCAGCATAACAGCCTTTACTATGGCATAATAATACCGGGATGGGATTATATGGGAAATGACCCTGAATATCCAGGGCATATTTTCCAGCGGAAACATAAAACCAGTTAACAATAAGGTAGGCAGCATCATTCCCATCATAGAGAGCAGCATAGCCGTTTGCTGAGAATCGGTTACATTAGAAATAAGCAGGCCCAATGAAAGACAGGTAATAATGAACAGGATGCTTTCTGCAAAAAGCAATGGAAGGCTGCCTTTAATCTGTACATTCAATAAAAATACCGACAAAAGGAGGATCACCATAAAATTGATCAGTGAAAGCACGAGATAAGGAATCGCCTTTGCGATCAATACCATAATGGGCTTAAAAGGTGACACCAGCAGCACTTCCATTGTTCCCAGTTCTTTTTCCCGCACAACAGCTACTGATGTAAGCGCCGTGCTGACGATCATAAAGATCAATGCAATGACTCCCGGGATAAAGTTGAGCGAACCATTCTGTTCTTCGTTGTACAACTGCCGAAGCTCCGGAACGATCTGGTAAGCAAGCCGGGTACCGGGATTGAGCTGCTGCTGGTAATTGCTGATAATCGCATTCAGGTAGTTGGTTACGATCGTGGCAGTATTCGGATCAGAAGCATCTGCAATGATCTGGATCTTAGCCCCGTCCGCACGATAGAGATCTGAACTAAAATGAGAAGGGAACAGGACCGCACATTTGATACTGCCTTCTTTAAAGCGGTGCTCAATATCTTTATAGTACAGCACCGGTTCTTTTACATTGAAGTACGAGCTGGACCGGATCCTGGAGATGATCTGCTCAGAATGCACATCGTGCGCGTTATC
>DASVMC010000681.1:0-2150 GCA_036384555.1 Niabella sp.
CGTTTCCTGAAAGTGTTGTAATTTGCTTTTATACCTATCCTGACAACAGAAATGGGTATTATCTTGAAGATTTCAGCTAGGCTAGTCAGGCGCTTAGTTTCAATTAGAGATTTTACAGCATAATATCTTTGATCTTTCAAATTATCAACATTTTGAAACCGTAAGCTAAAAAGCTTCTATCATTTTAGCGGTTTAATTATACCAATTGTATTTTTTTACTTCATATAATAAAATACGTTTTACTATCTGGTCTTTTTGTATATTTGTTTATGATACTTAGTCTATCGTCTATTGATAGCATAAGTATTTGTCTCACCAAGCGAATCTGACAATTCAACACGAGTGAGTCCAGAAGTTAGGCACTATTCCTATATTGCATATAGGATTGGGCCCGCTTCTGTCCTTATTATCGTGGCAACTTTAATGTTGTGGCTTTGTCAGAGCCAGCTTGAAATAAGGCGGGGTGGGTTCCAATCCTCTTTCTTTTAGTGAGACTTGCAAATTTAATAGTAAGCTCACTTGCAATCAACACATACTATATTATCCTTAAATGAGAATAAATTTTATTCGCCAGTGTTATGTTGCAGTTTCGGTTGTAATTACGATGCTCTCCCTAATTTTCAGTGTGTAGCCCATCTGGGGCATCCAACTTAGTAACGGAAACTAGGCTGCTGCCGGCACTTTTTCTCATGGGTGCCTGCGCCGCTTGGCTGGTGGATATTTTTTGACCCATTCATTAGTGTTTAATAATTCCAAACATTCCAATTGATTGACCTGACGAACATAAGGCTCCTGCTTCAAAAATTGTTTCCGGAAGGAAACTGGTATCGTCTTGCAGAAAGAATTTGCTTTGTTTGTTGCAGTCATTCAGCGCTGCTGAACTTCTGGTTTGCCCGTATACCCCGCAAACCAGATTAATATATTGCCGGAAGCTGGGTCTTGGTTATTCAATTTTAAGACCTGGCAACTCCGGCACTTTAACCGGCTTTTTAAAAACAAAAACACCTGAAATATGCTAACCTCAACCCCGCCATAAAGCCATATTGGAACAGTAAAGATTGCTTAACTTTTAATTATTTATCATGAAAAAAATAACGCTATTGGGCGTAATGGCATTCTTATGCCAATTGCTAACCGCCCAGGAAAACACCGAAAAGTCCCTCAACGTTGGGGAAGCTCTACCACAGGAATTAATGAACTATCCACTACGGGTCGTAAACCACCCCGAAGGAAAGAAAACAATTACACTAAATGACTTTAAAAACAAAAAACTGATAATACTGGATTTTTGGGCCACATGGTGTAAGGCATGTGTACTTCAGTTTTATAACGTGGACAAGCTTAAAAAGCAGTTTGGAAATGATGTGGAATTCATTCCGGTAAACAGCATTGAAAAAACAAAAGATAATATTGGAAAAATCAAAGAGTCACTTGCCAGCGTAAAGAAAAACATGGGTATAACGCCTGAGTTTTCTGTTGTAATGGACAGCGCATTGGCCGCAACATTTAAACATGCCATACTGCCTCACATCGTATGGCTTACAGGAGCGGGTACCGTATTAACAAGTACCCATTCGCCAGAATTAACGGACAAGAACATTTCCTTGTACTTGAAGAGCAGCCAAATTTCCGGTAATGTAAAAGCGGATATTATCGGGTACAAAAAGGAGATACCTATTTCTCTTCAGGTTAAGCCATCACAATTAAAGGATGAATATACCCAATCATTTTTCAGCAATTATATAGAAGGAATAAACAGCGAACCAGGAAATATCCATCAGGTGGGAGATTTATTTATATACCGGTTTGCAAATTACCCTTTAAGAACCATGTTTATAAATGCGTACAAAGAAATTTTTCTGGTTCGTAATCTGAAACTTTGCCAGTTTGATTTTTCACCTTCAGTTTCACCGGAGCTAAGGGGAAAAATTATGCGGCCCATCAAATATAAAGATGAATTTGTTTTTGAGTACACCACAAAAGGAGTTTTGAATGATAGTATTGGATGTAATAAGCTAAGAGAGGCGCTAAAAGATCATTTTGGGCTCCGGGTAAGGCAAATAAAAAAGGCGGCTCCTGTTTGGGAGGTAGAAGTAGGATCAAAGTCAAAATTAAATCAGCTTGTGTCAAAATCAAAGGTTACTGATTTT
>DASVMC010000682.1:0-3786 GCA_036384555.1 Niabella sp.
AGACAACTGCTCCACCATCGCCGGGATTATTAAAGATCATTTCTATACAAACAGGCATCACCCTTTTGCTGCTTTTCCTGCTGATCCTTTTTTCAGAGCATTTGCAACCCGTGCAACTGCTGTCAGCCTCCCTGTTTATTCTGATCAGCGTTATTGCTACGGGTGCCATGCTGGAACAAAAAAGATGGGTATTCTTTCTTGAATGGCTGCGCCTGGTATTATCAGTAGCCTTTATCTGTAGCTCCTTTCCTAATAAATATGTCTTTTCCTGCTGTACCTATTTATTACTGATCACATTATTTTTTTATCATACCCTTAAGGGATGGTACCAGACCGCATATCTGGCGCGCTGACCTGTACAGGTCTGCAAGATCCATTCTCTACCGGTCTTTGTTTTGGGGAATAAATCATTTTTTCTATACAGCTTCACTGCATCTGCCCTCCGGGATTCCACGAAAAGAATCCGCATAAAAGAAAGATTATTTTTTATAAATCAAAAAAAAACATAGATTGGGCATAAATAGACTGCATATGCTACAATCTTTTAATTTACTAAGAACACTATCTGTAACAGCGGCACTTGGTGCGGTTATCCTCACTGGAAATACAGGATGCGGTGGCAGCGGAAAAAAGAATGGCGATGGAAAGGATTCCACAAAAACGGACTCTAGTGCTAAGGCTCATTCCGGACCCGGCGCTCCGATCACATACCAGAATGGAAAACGGTATATATTTCTTACGTTTGATGATGGTCCCCAGCCTCCGGGAACCAATAACTGCAGAGCTGTTTTTCACGAAGAGGGTGTGAAAGCCTCCTTTTTCATGGTAGGATTTAATATGAATATTGATGCATCCCGCAGAAGGATGGCAGATTCATTAAATAACAGCTATCCTGAATTTATTACAGCGAACCACAGCACCACACATGGATTCAGGGATAATTACCGCCTGTTTTATAATCGTCCGGATAGCGCGGTTGCAGACATGCTCAAAGCACAAAAAGACCTGAATATAAAATTAAAAATCGCCCGTCTGCCGGGTATGAATACATGGGCATCTGCCGGGCAGGTACAGGGTCCGAAATCTTCGCTGACCGTTGCCAGGGCACTGGACTCCCTGGGCTATACGATGATTGGGTGGGATCTTGAATGGCAGTTCATCAAAGGATCCATTCCCAAACAGGGAGCAGCAGAAATGGCAGCGCAGATCAACAAGCGGTTCGAACAGGAGTATACCTACCAACCCAATGCATTTGTTCTGCTGGCGCATGACCGTATGTTCGCCAAACCCCAATATGCAGATTCACTGCGTAAATTCATTTCTATTCTGAAGCAGGATCCCAGGAATGTTTTTGAAACTATTGATCATTATCCTACCGTTCAGAACCGGAAGCAATAAAAATTCTGTAACAGAGGAAATAAATAAGGTCTGATGTTCATAGCGCTCAGACCTTTTTTATTTTTCTTCTTTTCTTCGAAATACACAATAAATTTCCCAGCCGTTTTTATCAAGAGTTGATGCGGAGACCAGTTCCCAGCCCTGGTCATCCATATACTCATATATTTCGGTCGTGTTCTTAAAGCGCCGGTTTCGTCCCCGTGCATCTTTAATAACTTCAGGTTTTCCCGTTGTTTCTATACCAGCATAAATACCTCTGGGAATCGTTGACATGCTTATATTAACCACCCGGTACTTTGAGGTGCTTACAGAATCTTGTCCGGTACTTCTCATACTTAGCACCATCAGAAAGGCAAAAAACAGGTATCTCATTTTTGTCAATTTCGTTCAATTTAAAATAGAATATCCTGTTTTACTGCTGTTCCTCTGTTAAATCGTTGTTGTAGTTGCGCTCATAAAAAAACACCCTGCAAAGTACAGGGTGTTCATAATTCAAATGAACCAGGAAACCAATATTGGGTTATGCTTCCTGTGGATTTTCTTTCGGATCTTTTACTGTAAAATACAGCTTGTCTTTTTCCTTGTCAAACTCCACCATCAACACGTCACCTGGTTTTACGTGCATGTTGAGAATCTCCTCAGCCAATGGGTCTTCCAGGTATTTCTGAATAGCCCTGTGTAAAGGCCGGGCCCCAAATTGCTGATCATAGCCTTTATCTGCCAGGAACGTTTTCGCATCTTCACTAAGCTCCAATCCGTATCCCAGGTTCGTTACACGTTTCAATACGCCCTTCATTGAAATATCAATAATGCTGAAGATATTTTCCTTGGTCAGACTGTTAAAGATGATTACATCATCAATCCGGTTCAGGAATTCAGGAGAGAAGGTACGCTTCAGCGCTTTTTCAATTACAGCTTTGTTTTCCTCATCTTCATTTTCAATCCTGGAGGCTGTAGCAAAGCCTACTCCTGCTCCAAAGTCTTTCAGCTGCCGCACGCCGATATTAGAGGTCATAATAATGATCGTGTTCTTAAAATCCACCTTACGGCCTAATCCATCAGTCAGCACTCCATCATCCAATACCTGCAGCAGGATATTATAGATATCCGGGTGTGCTTTTTCAATCTCATCCAGCAGGATAACACTATAGGGCTTGCGACGTACTTTTTCTGTCAGTTGTCCGCCTTCTTCATAGCCAACATATCCGGGAGGTGCACCAATTAAACGGCTGACCGTGAATTTTTCCATGTACTCACTCATGTCTATCCGGATAAGGGCATCTTCTGAATCAAACAGGTAACGCGCCAGCGAACGGGCCAGCTCTGTTTTACCTACACCCGTAGGACCCAGGAAAATAAAGGTTCCGATTGGCTTTTTCGGATCTTTCAGTCCAACACGGTTCCGTTGAATGGCTTTTACCACTTTGGAAATAGCTTCATCCTGACCAATGACCATATCCCTCATATCATCAGACATTTTACGCAATTTCTCGGTTTCAGCTTCAACCATTTTCCGTACCGGGATGCCGGTCATAATATTGATCACTTCAGCGATCGCTTCTTCATCAATCGGGTACCGTTTATGCTTGCTTTCCTCTTCCCATGCGGCTTTAGCCTGTTCCAGATCTTCAGCCAGCTTCTTTTCCGTATCCCGAAGAGAGGCTGCTTCTTCAAACTTCTGGCTTTTCACCACTTTATTTTTCTCTTCTTTTATATCCTCAATCTTCTTTTCAAGGTCAACGATATTCTGTGGCACATTAATGTTTTTCAAATGCACCCGTGCGCCTACCTCATCCATTACATCAATAGCCTTATCCGGCAACAGACGGTCAGTAATATAACGGTCACTGAGTTTTACACAGGCATCAATGGCTTCGGGACTATAGGTCACACTGTGAAAATCCTCGTATTTCGATTTGATATTATTCAATATCTGTATGGTTTCTTCCACGCTTGGCGGATCAACCATCACTTTCTGAAAACGACGATCCAGGGCACCGTCTTTTTCAATATACATACGGTATTCATCCAAAGTGGACGCGCCTATGCATTGCAGTTCTCCGCGGGCTAAAGCCGGCTTAAAGATATTGCTGGCATCTAAAGAACCGCTGGCACCACCTGCGCCCACAATCGTATGCATCTCATCAATAAACAGGATCACATCCCGGTTCTTTTCCAGTTCATTCATGATAGCTTTCATGCGTTCTTCAAACTGACCCCGGTATTTTGTACCCGCAACCAGTGATGCAAGATCTAATGAAATAACCCGTTTGTCGAATAATACACGGCTTACCTTACGTTGTACAATCCGCAATGCCAGTCCTTCCACAATAGCCGTTTTACCCACACCGGGTTCACCAATCAGGATCGGGTTGTTCTTTTTACGAC
>DASVMC010000683.1:0-3617 GCA_036384555.1 Niabella sp.
ATGCGTATTACGAGCTGCTTTTTGCATTAATGCGAATGCGGAATATTCATATATGGGATTTGTTTCCCTGCTTTTTAACAACAGCACATACCCTGGAAGATATAGATGCCATTTGCCAGGCGTTTGAGGAAAGTATTGCTGAGCTGTGCCAGGCTGGTTTCATACCCCAGGCAAGTAACGGGCAGCCGGCAGGTATCAATATCCTGGATAATACGAGTCCTCCGGTTCCGGGTGCAAGACTTGGAAAAGACAGGAACGGGAATCCCGCCTGGTTTGTTCCGGATGATACTACTCCCGGAAAATATTTACAGATATCATTGGATGAAAAATAAATGATCGGTATAGAAGTGAATACAAGGCCCTTAGTTGATTTTGATCCTTTTGCGGGAAATGCAATAGAAAAAGTAGTACCAACTACTGAACCTCAAAAAGAAATTTTTGCATCCTGCATACTGGGAGGAACCGAAGCAAATCTTGCTTATAATGAGTCATTATCGCTGGATTTTACCGGCAGTGTACAGGTGCGCCTGCTGAAGGAGTGTCTTTCTGAACTGGTGCTGAGGCATGAATCATTACGGGCTTCCTTTAGCCGGGACGGATCAAAAATGATGATTTATGCCTCCCAGCCGCTGCAGATACATCAGGAAGACATCAGTATGCTGGAGCCGTCTGCCCAACAGGCAGCACTGCAAAAGTACAACCGGCAGGATGCTGAAACGGCATTTGATCTTTTAGACGGACCATTGATCCGTTTTGCGCTGTTTATTTTATCCCGGAACAGGTACCTGCTTACCATCAGTGCTCATCATATTGTTTGTGACGGATGGTCATTCGGTATTTTGCTTGAAGATTTAAGCAAGCTGTACAATGCCGGCATTTCAGGAGCTCCTTTGCCGGACCGGCCGATACAATTCAGTGATTATGCACTTTACTCCGCCACCTTTCAGCAGTCGCCGGAATATAAAGCAACAGTGGATTACTGGAAGCGGGAATATGAAGGCGATATACCTGTATTTGAAATACCGCCAGATTATCAGCGTCCGCCTGTGCGAACCTATAAAAGCCGCAGGGATGACTTTGTACTGCCTGCTGCAACTGCCGCAGCTATAAAAAAAGCAGGAGCGAAGTATGGGAGCAGTTTCGTAAACACCCTGATGGCAGCCTTTGAAGTATTGCTGTACAAATATACCGGTCATCAGGATATCGTCATTGGCTTGCCAACCGCCGGACAGGCAGCTACAGAAATGTATGATCTTATAGGACATTGCGTTAATTTGCTGCCGTTAAGAAGCCAGCCCAACCCTGATCTGAGTTTTGCTGAATACCTGAAGCAGCGGAAATCCAAAACGCTCCGGGATTATGAACACCAGCAGTTTACTTTCGGAACATTTTTAAAAGAGCTGAAGATACCCCGGGATCCGTCCCGAATGCCCCTGGTTCCTGTGTCTTTTAATATTGATATGGGCATGGATATGCAGGTGTCCTTTAAGGACCTGGATTACCTGCTGCTGCATAATAAACGGGTAGCAGAAACCTTTGATTTATTTTTAAATATTGCAGACTGCGAGGAAGGGTATGTATTTCAATGGTCTTATAATGCACAGTTGTACAGGCCGGCTACTATAAAAAGCCTGATGGATAAATACAGGTACCTGCTTTTACAGATCGTGGATAATGCAACGCAAAAGATTGCAGACCTGCAGCTGGAAAACAAAACAATACTAACAGCCTACTGGCAAGACTGGAATAACCGGAGTAAAATCCTGCCGGGACCAGCAACAATAATCGAAAAGATCAATGCCACCTGTTTAGCACATCCTGATCGTGCAGCGGTATATAGTAAAGGGCAGACGTTGAGCTACAGGGAAATTTATGAACGATCCAACCAGATGGCGCATTACCTGATCGCATCAGGGATGTTGCCGGGTGCCGTAGTAGGTATAGCCATGGAAAGAGGGGTTGAGCTGATCGTGTCCATCCTGGGCGTGCTTAAGGCTGGGGGAATTTTCCTGCCGCTGGATCCGCAATATGCACGGGAACGTATTGAATACATGATCAGCAATTCAGATGCGCAGTTGTTGCTGACCTCCGCTTTATTCGCGGGAAAATTGCAGACAGAAGCCCGGGAGCTCTGTGTGCAGGATATTGATAAAGAGCTGTCAGGGCATCCGGTGACTTTACCCGATATACCGGTTACGGCAGCGTCGCTTGTTTACATCTTATATACATCGGGTTCCACCGGCAGGCCCAAGGGCGTTATGATTGCCAACGGATCGCTGGTCAATTATATCAGCTGGTCGGTTGATTATTACCTGAAGGGAGCTGCGGCGGTATTCCCTTTATATACGTCTATTTCATTTGATCTTACAATTACGTCGATCTTTTCACCGTTGGTGTCGGGCAGTCTGCTTAAGATTTACGATGAGGAAGACCCCTCTGCCCTGCTGGGAAAAATTTTTACAGATCCCGAGGTAAATGTGATCAAGTTAACACCTTCACATCTGCGCCTGGTAAAGGATAGTGGATACATCCGCAATAATCTGCCGGGACAACGTTTAAGGCTGATTGTTGGTGGGGAGGACCTTGAAACTGCCCTGGCAAAAGAAGTGTATGACCTGTGCAGCGGGAATGTGGAGATCTATAATGAATATGGACCCACAGAGGCCACGGTAGGATGTATGATCTATGAATATACGCCTGAAGAACAGTCGTCCTCAGTTCCTATAGGAGTTCCTATCTCAAATGCCAGGATTTATTTGCTGGATAGCAAATTGCATCTGGTATCAAAGGGAATTAACGGAGAGATCTATATAGGGGGGGATTGTGTGGCCAGGGGCTATTACAGGAATGCGGAACTGACAGAAGAGCGTTTTTTAGAAGACCCGTTTGTACCGGGAGGAAGAATGTATAAGACGGGGGATAACGCGGTAATGCTGGAAAATGATGTGCTGCTGTTTAAGGGACGTATAGACGACCAGGTAAAACTAAGGGGATATCGTATAGAGCCGGGTGAGATAGATTATCATCTTTCAGGGTTGACCAATATACAAAGTGCAGTAACTATAGTGAGAGAAGACAGTCCGGGTAAAGGATACCTGGCTTCCTATGTAGTGTTACAGGACAAGGAGGCCCCGCCGGAGCAATTAAAGAAAAAGTGGAGAGAGGCATTGCGCAGTAAGCTGCCCGACTATATGGTGCCCGGTGTATTTGTGATTTTGAAAGAACTACCCCTTACCGGCAACGGCAAAATTGATAAGAGAGCCTTACCCGCACCTGTTTTTGATACAAAGCCTGGGAAAGCCATTACTGGCAGATCGCTGTCGGCGCTGGAAAACCGGATAAAACAGATCTGGGAAGAAGAACTGGGCATACAACAATTATCACTTTCTGATGATTTTTTTGAGCTGGGCGGTCATTCGCTTACCGCTATTAAGATCATGACGCGGATAAAAGATGAAACAGGAGTGAATCTTCCGATCTCCACACTTTTTGAGCACGCTACCCTGGCTGGAGTTATTGGTTTATTACAGGAAGAGAACGAGATCGAAATAGGGAAGAAGGTACTGGTGCCTATAAAAACCACAGGAACGCGGCCGCCCATTTATTTAATCCACGGG
>DASVMC010000684.1:0-2776 GCA_036384555.1 Niabella sp.
TTTGCCCGACCTGTTAAAATATTTTAAACAGCTATTGGACGGCCTTCCGCACGAAAAGTTTAATATTCTGTTTGCAATTGTTGGTACAATGGTGGCTAATTTTGCGCTGTATGAACCGAAGAAGATTTTTAAAAAGCGCCGCAATTGTAGGCGGTGCAGGAATGCTAACCGGTTTATATGCCTGGCAAATTGAACCTTTTTGGCTGGAATTCACCCGGGTTCCTATGAAAATAAAAAACCTGCCAGACTCATTAGCAGGCAAAACGTTAATGCAGATCAGCGATATTCATATCGGAGAAACTTCCCGCGATGCATATCTTAAGGATTCTTTTATAAAAGCCAGCATGTATAAGCCTGATTTTGTTGCATATACCGGTGATTTTATTACTTATACAAATGAGCAGCAATTGGAGCAACTGAAAGAATTGATGCCCTATGCACCCAAAGGCAGTCTGGGAACGACGGCTATTTTGGGTAACCATGACTATGGGAAGCACTGGAAAAATGGCAATCTTGCGGATCAGGTTGCAGCAATTCTGCAGGCAGAAACTATTCCGGTTTTGCGCAACAGGCAGCAAATGATAGCCGGGCTGAATTTTATAGGGATCGATGATAAATGGGGCACCAATTTTCATCCCAAAAAAATAATGCAGCAGTGGGACGCATCTTTGGCAAACGTCGTTTTGTGTCATAACCCGGACGTAATGGATATGAATGTATGGAATGGCTATAACGGCTGGGTCATTTGCGGGCATACGCATGGGGGGCAATGCAAACCTCCTTTTTTGCCACCGCCCCTGCTGCCGGTTAAGAACAGGCGTTATACCTCCGGAAGGTTTGATTTTGATGACGGGCGCACCCTGTACATTAACCGGGCCTTAGGCTTTACCTGGCAGGTGCGCTTTAATGTGCGGCCGGAGATCACCATTTATCAGTTACAACAGGCCTGACCAGTAAATCCAGACAGCACCAAAATCAGAAGATCCGGATCAAAAAATCGCTTCCAGTTCTTTTAACGAATACACGGTGTAGGTGGGTTTGAAGTCCGGTCTTTTATTTACATGGTTTATATATACCTGGTCCAGTCCGGCGTTGGCGGCGCCCATGATATCTGCCTCTAGATCATCGCCCAGCATAATGCTTTCCTCTGTTTTGGCCCCGGTTGCATTCAGTGCAAACTCAAAGATCGCCTTATGGGGCTTCAGACTGTTGGAGCCCTCTGAAGTGATGACCTTATTGAAGTAATGGTTGATTTTTGAGTGGTTGATCTTATGATGCTGTACTTCTTCAAACCCGTTGGTGATCAGGTGCAGCTGATAGTTTTTAGCAGTAAGATAATCCAGTATCTCTTTAGCATAGGGAAACAGGGTGTTGCGCGCAGGCAGCATTTCCAGAAAACGGCTGCTCATTTCCCGGGCAAGCGGCTCATCCCCGATTTTAAAATCCAGTAAAGCCAGTTGCATTCTTTTAATCCGTAGTTCCGCTTGTTTTATAAAACCATTGCGGTAGCGTTCCCACAGTTTCATATTATGCTGCAGGTATTGCCCGTAGAAGCGTTCAAAATCATTTACACCCCGCTCCTCTAGTTGCAGTGTCTTATAAAGATCCTGCAAGGTCAGCTTCGCATTGGTATCAAAATCCCATAAAGTATGATCCAGGTCAAAAAAGAGATGCTTGTATTTCATGGGCTGCAAAATACAAAAAGCGCATAGAAAGTCAATAATCAATGGAGAATGGTATGGGATAAATAGCAGGTAGATAACAGGGATATTCAAACTATTTATTTCCTGCACCCTTCAGGGGCATCGGTAATATAATTATAACATTCTGGTAATACAGGCGCAACATGTATTTGTGAATTTTGATAAACACTTTTAAATGCCCCAACGCCGCGTTGAAATAGCTGTTGTATCAGACCTTCACCTGGGCACTTATGCCAGTCGTGCCAGGGAATTCACCGCCTATCTCAAAAGTATAGACCCGCGTATATTGATTTTAAACGGGGATATTATAGATGGCTGGCAGTTCAATAAACGTTATTTTCCTCCTGATCATATTGCTGCCATTAAAGAAATTTTCAGCAAACTTACCAGAGGCACAAGAGTTATATATATAACCGGGAACCATGATGATTGTATGCGAAGGTATTCAGACCTGGAGCTGGGCGGCTTTTCGCTGACAGACAAAATTGTTATTGAGATCAATGGTAAAAGAGTGTGGATCTTTCATGGAGATGTATTTGACCATACCACCACCAGGCAGGCGAAGTTTTGGGGAAAACTGGGCAGCAATGGCTATGCCATCCTGCTGGGGTTTAATAAATGGGCTAATGCGGTTTCACACTTTTTCGGAAAAGAAAAGCTATCGCTCTCCAAAAAAATAATGGATCAGTTTAATAAAAGGATCATAAACATTGATGCCTTTGAAGATAAAATAGCGGCGCTGGCTATAGAAAAAAAATTTGATACGGTAATCTGTGGCCATATTCATCAACCGCAAAAAAAAGAAGTAACCACGGCCAAAGGAAAGGTGAGCTACCTGAATTCCGGCGATTGGATGGAACACATGACTGCGCTGGAATATTATGATAATGATTGGCATTTGTACACCTATAATGAAAAAGAGATGAAAACAGAGCGGGCGGTTAAAGAACGGCCCAATGCATCTGTACTGACCAATGAGATCGCTTTTTATTTACACGCACTTTCAAATACCAGTAATGAAGATTTTTTACGCCGTTCAGGCCACCGGTAACGGACACATCAGCCGTGCCATG
>DASVMC010000685.1:0-2225 GCA_036384555.1 Niabella sp.
CCACTTACCTGGAAAGTCAGAAAGAACAGGCAGAGAAACGCTTTCATTCCACAGCACGGCAGGCTGCTACCATTGCTCAAAAAGCCGGGGTAAAAAAATTACTGATTGGCCATTTCAGCAGCCGCTATGATGTACTGGACGAATTTGAAAAAGAAGCTGTCAGCATTTTTCCGAATACAAGTATTGCCGAAGAAGGCGTTTGTTACCTGATGCCTTAAATTGTTTTTCCGGTTTGGAGGCAAAGCAGCTATCCGGACCGCAGGAACAAGCGGCATCCTTCTATTGACCGGATTTCTCCGGGACACGCTGCAGGTCCAGGTCCTGGAAATCGAAGCTAAAATCAATGTTTGGTGAAATACCTTTCATCTTTATACTTTGGGCTTTACCTTCCTCATCTAAACTGAATAGGGCAAAAGCATCCGCATCCATTCCCTTGTATTCCCAGGGAATAGCAAAAGTATTTGCTTTATAAAACTGCATTGGCCCGTTTAGCTTTGGAGAACGATAAAACCGGAACCAGAGTTGCCCATTCTTAAGAAAGACTTCCCCTTTTCCAAACCATTTATCTTCATAAATACCAATGTAATCTTCATTTCTGATCTTTACCTGTTTGTTGGAAGCGACCGTTTTCCACACTTTTGCTGTTACTGAATCACTATGACTTTGCACATTCTGATAGGCTTTGGAATAGGTGCTGATCCAGTCCAGCGGTGCTGCTTTCAGGTACGCGTCGCTAATCGTATTGGCAACAGCATAAGCCAGATAAATACCGCCGTTCTGTGTATTTGTAAGAATGGCTATACCAAAATTTTTTTCAGGGATCATCCTTACAATAGATAACATTCCGTCCAGTCCGCCCGTATGCTCTACAGTAAAATTCCCGTTTTTATCTTCCAGTTCCCAGCCCAGGCCATATCCTTTAAACCGTGATTTATAGCGTGGGCCATAGCTGGCATCCATTACGGTATGAGTAGACCACATTTCTTTTTGCCGGGCAGGAGTAAAGAGCGTTTCTTTCAGCTGCGGACCGTATTTCCCCCCGTTAAGCTGTAATTGCAGCCATTTTGCCAGATCTGTTGCATTGGAAAAAATTCCGCCTGCAGCACCATTCATTTTGGTACCAAAATCATAAAGCGCAATTGTTCTTTTTTCTTTTGCACTGACAACATGGGGTGTGGCTACATTCGAAAAATCCGGAATATAGGTATTCATCGGATAAGAATTATTCATCTGTAACGGTGCAAAAATCCGGGTTTTGATAAATGTTTCCCAGCTCATACCACTCACTCTTTTGATCAGCTCACCCGCAACAATATAAAGCTGGTTGTCATAATCCCATTTTGTTCTGAAAGGTGATGCAGGCTTAAAGTACTGAAAATTAGTCAACACATCCTGTATGGTAAAATCACCGCCATCCGGGAATTCCATCAGGTCGCCTGCGCCCAGGCTCAACCCGCTCCTGTGGCATAAAAGATCCTCAATGATAAAATTCTGGGTCACATAATCATTGTACATTTTAAATTCGGGAATGTATTTAATGACCTTATCGGTCCAGGAAATTTTTCCTTCATCAACCAATATAGACAGCGCTGCTGCGGTAAAAGCCTTACTGTTGGAAGCAATCTGGAAGTTGGTCAGCGGGTCGACGGGCGCTTTTGTAGTAATGGATTTAACACCATAGCCCTTCTCGCAGATAATTTTCCCATTATCAATAACAACAATAGCAGCTCCTATAACATTGAATTCCTTCATTGACGTTTCCATTAAGGAGTCTATCCGGGCCTGGGAAACCTGGGCAGCTACTGATGCAACCACGGCCATCAGCAGCACACCAACCAACAGCAATCTTATCTTCATTTATTTCATTTTTAATCTGTCATTGCAGGTAACGCCAACATTGTACACCTCAGGTGTATATAAACAGCAGCCCATTGCTGTTATCAAGCGCTCAATCCTCCTGGTATACTTTAACAGCGGTATTGCATACTGTAAACAGAGTTGGTATACCCGTTATTAATGGAAACCGCCAAAGGCTCCTGTACATATGGAAAACCCAATGATCACAACAAGGACAGCTATTATAAAGCCTGATACCAATAATTTTGTTCCTTTTTTTCTTACCTGTTCATCCTTACTAAACAGCATTATAATCCCTATCAGCATCAGAACAGCGCAGATTGCAGGAACGCCAAACAAAAGAAATAGTAATAACCCATCCATAATAT
>DASVMC010000686.1:0-5484 GCA_036384555.1 Niabella sp.
AGCAGCTCCTGCTCAATTTTACCGGCAATTTCATCATAGGTAGGGCGTACCAGCTCATTCCAGCCGGTGTAAGTAGGTTCAAAAGGTTCTTCCACCCAGGGCACAGGTCCATAATATTCCAGCAGCTGCATATAATACCAGCAGCGCAATACCCGGGCTTCCGCCATCCATATGGAGCGCTCATTGTCAGAGATAGCGGTCGATTGCGGTAAATATTTAATAGCATTATTAGCCAGCCGGATGCCCCGCCAGAAATCGGGCCACAGCTGCTCACTTGGAGACGACCAGGGCCAGTTGATCACAGGGTTTGATAAAGACAATGCCCCGTTATGCCATTCGTATGCATTATAGGTAGCCGCCCAGAATGCATTGTCGGTAAGACATTCAATCGGGTTCATCACAAAGGAGATCTGGTCACGGGCCTGGTAGGTTTCATTGTAGACAACATCGATCAGGGCTTTACTTCTCTGGTAGTTATTCAACACTTTATCGATGGTGGTTTGACCGTCAGGCGTCTTTTCCAATACCTTTTGACAACTGCAAAAGCCCAACAGTGCAAGGATAAATGAGCATATAAAAGAACGCTGTTTCATAATATCAATATTTTTGGAGTACTTCATTTTTTAAAAAGAAACATTTAAGCCAATATTATAAGCTTTGAATACAGGGTATAACAGCTCATTATTCTGTTCCGGATCCTGGTATTTTACGGGATACCGGTCAAACGTCAGCAGGTTTAAACCGTTTGCGTAAATACGGACAGACTTTGCACCTACTTTTCCGGATATCATTTTATTCAGTGTATATCCCACTTCCAGATTCTTTAATCGCACATAACTGCCGTCCACCAGCCAGAAATCAGAAGTAAGTTTACTGGCATTGCTCCCCGGGTCTAAACGAGGATATGTAATAGGTAACCCGGCATCATAGCGCTCCTGGCTCCATGCCTCTTTATGCCATTCATTAAAATTATACGTCTCCCATATCCGCTGTCCTGTTAACAAATAACTCCTGCCGGCTACGCCCTGCCAGAGCATGCTAAAATCAAATCCCTTAAACTGGAAACTAAAGGCACCGCCAAACGTCCAGGCAGGTACTTCCGGATTCCCGATCGGGGCCTGATCTTCTTCTGTAATAACACCATCGCCATTCAGATCTTTATATTTCAGATCCCCGAGCTTGGGAGTAGCCCCGATTCCGGACTGATCGTACCAGTTATCAATATCTTCCTGTGTATTAAAGAAGCCTGCTGTAACATATCCAAAAGGCTGACCTAGGCGGTACCCGGTACTACGCAAACGGTAAGCATAGCTTTCGGGAAGCAGCACTTCACTCATATAAAGGACCTTATTCCGGTTATAGGCCCCGTTCAACCGTACGTCGATACGCATATTGGAGCCCAGGTTCTTTTGATAGCCGCCAACCAGCTCAAAACCCTTGTTCTCGATTTCTCCGGCATTGACTTTGGGAATAATACCGGACACATCTACGCCTCCGGTGCCAAACATACCGGTAGGTACCAGACCGGTAGCAGAAATAAGTATGTTGTTCCGGCGTTCATAGAATACATCTGCATCCAGACTAAAATTCCTGAATAAACGCGTTTCCAGACCCAGGTTAAATTTATTCGCTTTTTCCCATTGCAACTGATCATTGCCAATCTGAGATTCATAACCTCCGTTCCATAACGTAAGGAATGCAAAGCGTGCTCCATTCATATTGTCATTTCCCACTTGCCCGTAAGAGGCCCGAAGTTTGGCGAATGAAAGCCATGGCGCAGCCTCTTTTATGAACGGCTCATTAGTCATTACCCAGCCTGCAGAAAACGAAGGGAAGAATCCCATTTTATGACCGGGGGCGAACTGTTCCGATCCGTTATATCCGAAATTAACTTCCGCCAGATATTTATTCTTATACCCATAAGTAGCCCGGCCTACATAGCCAATGTAATTATAAGGCAGTTCAATGTTAATAACCCGCTGATAACGGTTGAACAACAGCATACCTGTCACATCATGGTCGCCAAAAGAACGGACATAATTAAATGATGCATCAATATTCAGCAGGTTCCACTGAGACTGATACTGGGCATCACTCAATGTACTATTGGTCATTGTTCCCGTAGGTTCATAAATTACCGAATCCGGATTGTCCGGTGAGGCCTTCGCTTCATATAGCTGGTAAGTTCTTTGCCGTACCTGCTGGTTAATGGCCGTTGCATCGTAGGATGCCACCACTTTTGCCGACAGCCCTTTGGTAATAAAGTCAAGCTGTTGCTCTGCACCCAATGTTGCCGTAACCTGATTGGTCAATGTATTGCGAAAGCCGGAACGGTTCAACATTCCATAGGGCACATTATTAATATTGCCGCCCTTTAAGGGGGTAGATAACACTTCTCCGTCTGGTGTCAGATCATTATGATAGTTATTAGGCGTAGAGATCAGGGAGCCCAATACAACCGAATAGGCATTCACATCGTTAAGATAGGTCCCGTTATTCGGCACCACAACCGGGTCATTTTTCTTTTGCATGTACCCGCTTACATTTAAAAACATTTTCAGCGATGAATTGATGTCAATATCAAAGTTGGATCTGAAATTTACCCGCGTAGCCTTTGAAGCGGGATCATAATCATATTCTGAAAACTTTTCAGTCTTGAAGATACCATCCTGGGAAAGATATCCGACCGTTGTAAAATAGCGCATTTTCTCACTGCCTCCGCTTACATTTACATTCACGCGGCGCATGGGAAAAGCGTCTTTCATAAACTCATGAATAAAATCCCTGGTCGGATACAGTGCCTGAAAATCCCCGGTACGGTAATGTTCCAATGCGGCAGCATCATATATCGGGTCCCGGCCATTTTGCGTTTCTACCTGGTTGCGCAGTACTGCATAATCATATGCATTGGTCATTTCCGGCAGGCGCGTGGGAGCCTGCCAGGATTGCTCTACAGTTACATCAATATCGGGCTTGCCAACGTGGCCACGCCGGGTAGTCACCATGATCACACCATTTGCTCCGCGCACGCCATATACAGCTGTGGCAGAAGCATCTTTTAATATTGAAATCGTCTCCACTTCCCTGGGATCCAATGCTGTAAAATCCCGCTCCACACCATCTACCAGCATAAGGGGTTGTTGCCCGTTAACAGTGCTCCGCCCGCGAATATAAAATTCCATGGCTTCTCCTCCCGGAACACCGGACCGCTGCAAAACACTTAACCCCGGTAACCGGCCTGCCAAGGCAATGCCGATGTTTGCCGCCGGTGTCTGTCGCAGGCCGGTAGCCTTCATCGTAGATATAGACGCCACAACACTTACTTTTTTTTGCTGTCCGTATCCTACCACAACAACATCCGACATTTCCTGTGGCAGCTGTGAGAGTTTTAATACCGGCAACGGATCATCCGTTATCCCAAGTGTCAGGGTCTCATAGCCAACATGAGAGATACTGAGCGTCTGTCCAACCGCAGCATTAATAATAAAATCGCCGTCAGTGTTGGTGAGCGTACTGCTGGCTGTGCCCGTTATAGTTACAGAAGCACCTACGACCGCGGTGTTCTTTACAGAATCAATCACCCTGCCTGTAACAGATTTTATTTGCTGGGCAAAAAGATCTCCGGCAATAAAAAGCATCAGAACTATCATTAATAATGATATACGGGGGATGCGCCCCTTGCAATCGTTAATCATATGCAATAAACTATTTTACCAATTTCTAATGTGAATTTAGAAGGATCTTTTTTTTTTACTGACCTGCTTTGTACTGATCGGGGAAAATAAAAAAGAAACAGGCCTGCAGTAACTGCCTTTAAAACAAGACCAGTGCTCCATAAAAACCGCCAAAGCAGCTGCCTGAAAGGGTCTGCCATATACCTACTGCATCATGAAGAATAAACGCCGGCAAATTACTATCCCGCCTTCTTTGCAGCACGCACTAATGATACTGCCAAGGCCGGCAGCATATTGTTTAACCCTGCTTGCAGGATAGCAATTAAAATTATTATCTTTAGAGCAATGAAATATACTATTTTACTGCTTTTAGGAATGATCCGGTTTTCCCAGACTTTAATCTTTCAGAAAACGACTGTCAATAAAGGTTTTTGCATCAAGGAGCTAAGTGCAAATACGTTATTGTCAAAGAAAAAACCTTTATTGTAATGATAAAACTGATCTTATCTTTTCTACTTCTCCTCAGCCTTCCGGTCCTTGTTTTTGGGCAAAGTGTCCGTGAAATTGTTAAAGACTTTGACGGAGATTCCATAAAAGATACGGCTCGTATTGATAGTGATACCCGTACCATTATTTGTTTATTATCCACACAGAACTATAAAAAAATACAAAGCGGCGAAATTCATAAATTGAATTTCGGGAACACGCTTGTACCTACGAAAAAAGGATTTGAGTTCTGGAATGATTTTGACAGATCGGGTTTCAGGTGTGTTTTTGAGTATGCTGCCAAAGCAAAACAAATGCGACTGGTGCAAATGCGGAGGATTGACGATATTTTAAGCTTTGATTATGGCGGTAAGGCCAAAGGCAAGTCAAGCATAAATCTACTTACCAATGAATATGTTGGGAATTCTTATACAGTAGTTCAGGGGAAATTAAAAAAACTGCCAACCATTAAAACGAAAATGGTTTTCCCAATTACTTACCTCGAAACATTTGATGACACACTTTGCTTTGAATACGAAGCGAAATGTCTCTCTTTATACCAAAAAGGTATTTAGGGGTATTGATGAGGGGAGGTTTAATACCCTGAAGTAATATGCAGTTACTCTTCGCTAAGTTGATTTTTAGTATTTATGATTTAAGCACTAAGTGCTTAAAAGCCCCAAAGGATCCCGGGGCTTTTCTCTTATTTACTTTAGATTTTCCCCGTTTAGTTACTGATTGCAAATTCATGATACTACCAGGTAGCCGTTCTATACTATCCGTTGTTACATCAGCAGAGTTCCGGCCATTCTGCCTAGAATAAATGCATTATGGTCCGGGCTCAGGGAACTCCCGCATTGGCCCGGAATACCGTTCATACGAATCGAATATTTCGGGATCGGGGCCGACCACGCGCGGATCCTTTGTTTTGACTAATTCTTCCATCAGTGCTTTTTTTAATTGGCCCTGTATCCCTGCATACGCTTTTTTATCATATAAATCCTTTAAACATTCAGGATCTGAAGTTATATGATAAAGCTCAAATTCCGGCCTTTTGGCTGTTGCCCATTCAAAAAACGGGTGCATATTTTTATCATTCATATGCTCAACGGTAAATGCCTTTGTAGGAGAATTGTCGATATCTGTGAACGCCCATTCAGAATGATACCTGCCATTGGTATCGATGCCATACATGGGTAATAATTTGTCTTTATTTTTCGGGTCCAGGCGTTGCGGATCACCGGCAGGCCATCGCCCGGGTTTCATATTCCAAACAAGTAGAAATTCTTTGCTACGTATAACTCTCTGAGGGTATCCCCAATTA
>DASVMC010000687.1:0-7264 GCA_036384555.1 Niabella sp.
GGACAATACCCTGTTTGTAAAGCAGGAAGGCCCAGACAACCCTTCCTTTCATTACCGTATCCCATTCATTATTCTTAAAAGGGAACCCGGGAACAATGGCTGCGTCAAAGGTTTGTTTTCCGGCAATCACTTCTTCATACAAACGCGCCGGCCGCTTTCGGTAAATGGTATATCTGCTGCAGCCCAAAAAAGAAACAACAAATATCAGTAATCCTATTGCTGTGAATAGCCGGCTTATGATCATTGAATTAAAAATACATCAATCCGGGTAGAAATCAGCATCCAGCTATCAGAATTGAGTGTTGAGCCCTGAGAATTGAGAAGACAGCTATCAGTCTTCAGTTATCAGTTATTACAATTCAGAGGTGCGCATTGAGCTACTGAACCATCAGCTATAGACGTATCGCCTGCAGTTTTCAGAGTTGAGTAGCCAGCATCCGGAAACCATAGACTATGGACTACACTAATGCATCATTTCCCCCATATCCATTTTAGGGCCCTTATCTTTTTTCCTGCGGACGAAAAGAATAAAAGGTATGCAAATAAGGAATAAAATCCCCAGGTATAAAAAAACATCCATATAGGAGAGTACCGTGGCCTGTTTGCTTACCGAAAAATCAAGCATCTGGTACGCTGATTTCAGCGCAACATCCGGAGGCATTCCCTTCGCTATAAAACTGTGCTGCAGCGCACTGACACGTTGCTGTACATTTAAATCATTCACATCCAGGTTCGACACCAGGTCGTTCCGGTACAGCATATTCCTGTTCGCAATAAAGGTAGTAATAGACGCTACCCCGAAAGAACCACCCAACTGACGCATCATACCGGTAAATGCCGCACCCTGTCCAATCTCCTGCCCCCGTAAGGTAGACAATGCCATAGTGGTAATGGGAATGAATAAAAGACCCAGCCCTACCCCGCGTACAATCAGCATCCAGAAAAAGGCATCTTTTCCTGTATCCGGTGTAATAATTTTATATCCCCAGAAGCTGTAAATAAAGAACAGGAACAGACCGGCAGCCACCATATAGGGCTGCGACACTCCTTTAGCGATCAGTCTTCCTATTATAGGCATCATAAATGCGGTAGCCAGGGTGGCCGGGATCATCAGCAACCCCGCCTGGAACGCTGTCCACCCCAGGATACTTTGCGTGTAAAGCGGAACAATAAATGTAGAACCATAGAGCCCGAAACCAAGGATAAAAGACATCACAGTCCCTATGCGTAAATTACCGTTCTTCAGTACCCGCAATTCAACAATCGGGTTTTTATAGGTCAACTCCCTCCAGATAAAGAAGAAAAAACCAAAGACCGCTGTAATTGTAAGTGTAATAATCACGTTACTGGAAAACCAGTCGTCCTCATGTCCTCTTTCCAGAATGTACTGTAAGGATCCTACGGTGATACTCAACAGGAAGATACCCAGCCAGTCAATTTCATTGGCTGCTTTCTTAGCCGCATACCGCGGACTTCTTACAAACTGCAAAGTAAGCAGTATGGCAATAATACCTAATGGTATATTAATATAAAAGATATACGGCCAGCTGAAATTATCAACGATATAGCCTCCCAGCGGGGGCCCTAATGTAGGCCCTACAATAACACCCAGCCCATAAATGGCCTGGGCCATACCTCTTTTTTCAACAGGATACGACTCGGTTATGATAGTTTGAGAGGTTACCAGCAATGCGCCACCGCCAACACCCTGCAGGAACCGGAAAGCAACCAGCTCCCATATATTCGTTGCATTTCCGCAAAGAAAGGAGCAAATGGTAAAAATAACGATGGAAACGGCAAAGTAATTACGACGCCCAAACTGCTGGGAAAGCCAGCTGGTCATAGGTACAACGATCACATTACCGATAGCATAGGCCGTAATTACCCAGCCCACTTCTGATAAGGTGGCACCCAGGTTTCCCTTCATGTCATTCAATGCAACGTTTACGATGGTGCTGTCAACGATCTCCAGCAGCGCACATATAATGGCGGTGATGGTGATGATTACACGCCGTGCACCATATTCTACAAGGGAATCTTGTTGTTCCATAAAATTGGATATCTATACTTTATAGTGAGCAGTAAAAAGTAAAAAGCAACAAGTTAACAGCGAACGCTTCATTTCACATTTTACATTTCACCTTGTATTAATTAAGATTAACTTCAACTACTACGTTCATGCCTGCACGTAATTTTCTGATGAGCGAATCGCTCTTATCAGCGAACTCGATTCTTACAGGCAGCCGCTGTACCACTTTCACGAAGTTGCCGCTTGCATTATCCGCAGGAAGCAGGGCTGATACAGAACCCGTAGCCGGAGAAAATGAACCCACCACTCCTTCAAACGTATGCTTTGGAAAAGCATCTACACTTATTGCTGCTTTTTGCCCGGCCACCATTTTTGACAGCTGGGTCTCTTTAAAATTGGCAACTACCCATTTTTCATCATTCAGCACAATACTGAACAATTGCGCACCTGCCTGAATGTATTGTCCGATCTGAACGGGTACTTTTGAAACAACCCCATCCGCATTGGCAACAATAACAGCATAGCTCAAATTCAGTTTGGCATTCTCAACATCTACCTCACGCTGACGAACCATTGAAGCAGATACGCTGATTTGCTCTGCGGTTGCTTTTGTCTGATAGCTGACCGCGCCTGTTTGGGCAGCCGCCTGATTCCTTTGTTGCTGCAGCACCTGCAATTGCCTGTCTGCAGTTTGTTTTGCAGCAAGGGCCTGTTCATACTGTTGCTGAGTAATGGAGTGATCTTTAATGAGGTTCTCATACCGTTTCAGGTCTTCCCCGGTACGCCATACATTTACCTTAGCAGCTTCTATCTGCGCATCTGCTGTAGCAACGGCCGCATCTGCTGTACTAATATTTTTATGCGCAGCTTCTGTACCGGCTTTTGCTGAAGCCACGTTACTTCTTGCGGTACCCAAAGCAGCTTCAGCCTGATCCAGCGCTATTTTCAGGTCACGTGTGTCTAATACCAGCAACGTATCCCCTTTGTGCACAAACTGGTTATCATTTACTTTCACCTCTGCTATATAGCCGGATATTTTAGAAATGACCGGACTTACATTCGCAGCGATCTGTGCATCATCCGTATCCTCATGGTGCAAAGCATGTACATAGGCTTTTATTCCAAAGAACCCGCCCACAATCACTAATAAAGCAAGAATAATAAAGAAAACCGGGCTTCTTTTTTTCTTCTGATTCGATTCGTTTGGTTGTTCCTGAACTGTGTTTACTTGTTCGTTTGCCATTGTATTCGTATTAATAGTCTTTAAAGTTTTTTTTTATTAAAATACCTGAAGCCTCCAGCAGCTTCTGATAAGCCAGTGCCGCATCTGCCCTGGCATTCAGCAAATTGATCTTTGACGATAACAAAGATGCGTTGGCATCCAGCAGGTCTGTAATAGTAACCAGGCTATTGTCATACTTATTCTTTGTAATGCGGTAATTCTCCTCTGCCTGGATCAACGCCTGAGAATGGACATCAATTTTTTTCCGGGCTAGTATACTATTCTGATAATTCCTGTTTATTTCCAAATGAATATTATCGGTTAACAGCTCCTGCGATGCCAGCAGCTCCTGGGCCTGTGCTTTCGCTTTTCTTACTGTGGCACCTGTCTTCCATAAACTGGACAAATTATACTGGAGGCCTATTCCTCCGTTTATTGCATTGGTCACAGTAAATACCTTGGGAATATCTGCGGCAATATAACCTCCTGTTAAGGCCAGGCTTGGTATATAGTCAGCCTTTGCCGCTTTAATTCCTGTCTGTGCCGCTTTTTGCTGATAATCCAGCGCCTGCATATCCTTCCTGTTCTGAATGGCCTGTTCTTCATAATATCCGATGGGCTGCTCATCATAAGCCGAATTGATGAATGCCGAATCCACTTCAATGACCGTCGTTTCCGGAAGACCTAAAAGCAGGTCCATATTTACATTCGCAATGGTATAGTTGTTCTGCGCTTCCAGCAGTTGCAGTTCAATATCAGAGGTTTGTAACTGTGCTTTTAAACGATCGTTCCGTGCCATAAGACCATTATTTTCCAGCTGAAGAAAATTAGAATCCCTGTGTTCCGATGCTGCCAGGTTTTCTTTTATGACACCAATCAGCTGGGCGGCTTTAAATAAATTGGTATATGCCTCTGTAAGGTTGTATGCAATTGCATTCTTGTCGCTCCCCGTGTTCAGCTTTACTGCCTCCAGCAGGTATTTTGCAGACTGTATACCGTACCTGATTTTTCCTCCTGCATATATAGGCAGGGTTAAATTAGCAATCCCGTACATTGCCTGGGAAACTTTTGGCATGGAGCTTCCGCTTCCGGAACCCGACCCCTCTTCACTCTTACCCTGTGCCAGTTTCAGGTCAATATTGGCATTGGTTAACCGCATATAACTGCCGGTCACTTTAAAGTCCGGCAGCTGATTATTCTTTGCCTCCTCTACCGCAGCTGTCGCCTCCTGGATCTTTGCCTGATCAATCTTCAGGTTCTTGCTGCTTTCCAGGCCTAACGCTACAGCCTCCTGCAGGGAAAGTTTTTTTACTTCCTGCGCAGAAAGGCTATTACTAAAAACCATAAACGCTGCAAAAAAGGCAACGATGGCTGTTATTTTTTTATTCATATACACGATAGCTTTTACTATAATCTTTAAATTACTGATCCGATTCTTTTGCCAGGAGATAGCTTTTGACGATTGCCTTCAGGTGTACTTTCAGCCTGGGAATAATCGTTTTTAAGAACTCCCCCTCATTATGCTGATCAATATGATATTGTTCACATAAAAATCTCCGGGTATTAAACGCCTGGTTAATAGTACCAAATACGGTTAATGCCAGAATAGTTACATCTACATTCTTTTTAAAGATCCCGGCCTTGGCTCCTGCCTTGATAGCACTTTTGAGCAAGGTGGTATTCTTTAATTTCATTCTTTTTACCCCATCATACAGGACAGGGTTTTTCATTACCCCCTGCTCCCGCACCATCAGCAGATGAAAATTCGGGTTGGCGGCAATGGTATCAATATAGGTGTCAATGATCAGATCAATCTTATCGGCCGGGGCAACATCACTTGCAAAAACAATTTTCTCCAGCCGTTCCCGCATCCTCAGTATGTACTTCTGAAAAATTGCCTCCAGCAACTTTTCCTTAGAACCAAAATAATAAGAGATCATGGCCACGTTCACATCAGCGGCCTTTGCAACATCCCTGACAGAAGTATTATCAAAGCCCTTATCTGCAAAGAGCTTGACCGCCGCTTTGATAATCTCTATTTGTTTCTGTGTAAATACTACGGACACCGTATGAACTATTTCACCACAAAGTTATTAAACAAATGTTTAGTTAATCAAACATTTGTTTAATTTTTCCCAAAACTTAACCCACGTCAAGAGGTGACTGTCAGGCAATTACACCAAACTGCATCTTGGAGATAAAGGAAAAATCGAATATAGTTGCCTGTAAATTAATCAACAATCCTCCTGCCGGGAACGCTGGAGATCATAAATCCGGCTGGTGCCGGTTCTTCGTGTATAACTATGGCTTTGCCAGTTGCACCTGCCCCAAAAACAGCCGACAGCCTTTCACAAGCCGGGTTGGTTGTTCATATTTCGGCAAGCTCAACAGGACAACCAACGTATCCGCAAATCCGGCTTGCGGTCATTGCATAGGAAAAGGAATTTTGACTCTAAAAGGACCGCTACTGCTTTTGCAGCTCAGCCAGCTGTGCGTTGCAAAAAAGGGAACCTTTATTTTTATTTTGACGACTAATTGGGTAACTGAAAGATGTATTCATACAGCCATTCCGGTATAAGCGGAAGTCAATTTCGGCAGCAGTCTAAAAAATGCATACCTACAATTTAGGTGACCGGTTTATTATTGCAGCTTATATTTTTCCCGGTACCGCTCGTACAGCTGGGTTTGTTTATTAGCCAGATTTATTTTTCTTCCCTGTATAAAGGCATCCGTTATTATGCTTTTATCCATATCCAGCACATCGCCGGCTGAAATAATAATATTCGCATCCTTTCCCGCTTCCAAAGTGCCGGTACGGTCATCAATACCCAATATTTTTGCTGCATCCCAGGTTATTGCCTGCAGCGCTTCTTCCTTTGAAAGACCATAAGAAGCAGCCGTACCGGCAAGAAAAGCCAGATTCCGGTAACGGGGCTCATCTGCATCATCGTTCAGTGCGAACAGCACTCCTGCTTTTTTAAGCAGCGCCGGTGTTCTGAAGGGCTGGTCCACCGCGTCATCTTCCAGTGTCGGCAAAGCATGCAGCGTGTTCAGAATTACCGGAATATTGTTCTGCTTCAGCAGATCGGCCACCAGGTAGCTATCGCTGCCACCTACAACGACTACATGAATGGCAAAGCTTTTTGCAAGATCTATCGCCATTAAGATCTGGCGGGCTGTTTCAGCATGCACAAACAATTTTTCCTTTTTTTCAAACAAGGGCTTCAGCGCTTCAAATTTCAGATTGGTTTCCTGCTTATCTGTGCTATTGCTATACGCTTTTGCTTCCTTAAAGAAAGATTTTAACGCTTCTATTGTTTTCAGGTCCTCGCTTACAGGATCTGTTGTTGCAGGAGGACCAAAATGACGCAACGGCTTCATCAGCGCCGGCATATTTAATACAATTCCGTTATCTGCTTTATATAAGGCATCTTCCCAGGTCCATGCATCCAGCTGTACTACGGAAGAAGCACCTGTAAGCAGCCGGCCCTCCGGCATTATATTAGCCAGCAGGATGCCATTGGCCCGGAGCGTGTTGATAATGCGGGAATCTGTGTTGTAGGCAACAATAGAGCGTACATCCGCATTGTAGTCTCCTAATTCAAAAAAATCATTACTGCCTCTTACTCCGCTGCCTATTTCCCGCAGCCCGAGATCAGTGCTGGGTAATATGAGCCCCGGATATACTTGCTTACCAGATGCATCAATAACCGTAGCGCCCGCCGGGTCCTCTGTCTGCTCACTCACTTTCTGGATCTTTCCATCCTTTATAACAATAGTTCCCTTCTGTATAACCGTTCCCTTGCCCGTATGCATGGTTCCATTAGTAATAACAATAATACCCTGCTGCTTTCCAGCCGGGTAAATATCATCTTGCGCCACAACACCCAGTGGCAGGAAAAAAAGGAATATATGACCAATAAATTTCATTACAATTCAGTTTAAACTATTAAAAAAACAGTTATTAATACTCAAATGTGTCCACGGTCAAAATGCCGCCTCCGTGCTCCTGC
>DASVMC010000688.1:0-8700 GCA_036384555.1 Niabella sp.
GCCGCAAACGTGGAAGAATTGTACTCGTAGGAGTGATTGGACTCGACATCAAACGTGCGGACTTTTACAAAAAAGAACTTAGCTTCCAGGTCTCATGTTCTTATGGACCGGGACGATACGATGAAGAATATGAACAAAAAGGTGTTGATTATCCCTTGGCTTTCGTTCGCTGGACTGAAAAAAGAAACTTTGAAACGGTTCTACAGGCTATTTCCAAAAAACAGATCAATGTGCTGAACCTGATAACTGAAAGGGTCGCCTTAAAAAACTACCTTGACATTTATGGCAGCATGGGAAAAGGTTCTATAGCCTCGATCCTCGAATATTCAGCTACAGCGGATGTTGAAAAATCTGTGGTTGCCATCAAAAAAAATAATGACAGACCTTCCAATGGGGTTATAGGTATTATAGGGGCGGGTAACTTTACCAAGATGACAGTAATGCCTGCGTTAAAAAATGCAGGGGCTTATTACAAATACATCGCCAGTGCCGGAGGATTAACTGCAAAATCGCTGGCTAAAAAGTATGGGTTTGAATTCAGCACCACTGATTATAAGACCATATTGCAGGACCACGATGTTGATCTCGTAATGATCACAACACGCCATGACCTGCATGCATCCATGGTCGTAGAATCACTCAAAAGCGGCAAGCATGTGTTTGTTGAAAAACCATTGGCATTAAATAACGCGGAGCTTAACAATATTGTAGAAGCATACCAGTCACCCGATACTCATCGATCCGTTACTGTAGGCTTTAACCGCAGATTCTCTCCGTATGCAATAAAAGCTAGGCAACTGATCGGCGCAGGTGCGGATAATCTCAATATGATCGCGACAATGAATGCAGGGTTTATTCCGCCTGATGTTTGGGTACAGGATATTAAAACCGGAGGAGGACGTATTATTGGTGAAGCCTGTCATTTTATTGATCTGATGGTGTTTTTAACAGGGAGTAAAGTGGAAAAAGTGATCATGAGTGCACTTGGTAAGCATCCCTCCGAAAACTCGGATAATACCATCATCACTTTATGTTTTGTCAATGGCGCACATGGTGTTATTAATTATTTTGCTAACGGGAGCAAAGCTTACCCTAAAGAAAGAATAGAATTGTTCAGCCAAGGGAGAACGCTGGTCATAGACAATTTCAGGAAAATGCAGGGCTATGGCTTCAAAGGATTCTCATCGTATAGCAATGGCCTTGACAAAGGGCACAAGACACAATTCAAATTATTGATCGATGCCGTAAAAACCGGCGGAACGCCAATTATTCCTTTTGAAGAACTTGTAAATACTACCAAGACATCTTTTGCTGCTATTGAAAGCATGCATTCGGGAAGATGGATAAATATTGATTGATAATTTATGAGAATTACTTTAATAGCTGGTGCCAGACCCAATTTTATGAAAATCGCACCGATCATTTCGGCTATACACGAACATAATAAACAAAAGCATTCAATCGATTACCGGTTAGTGCATACAGGTCAGCATTACGACAAAAATATGAGCGGCAGTTTTTTTGAAGAGCTTGAAATACCGCTTCCTCATGTCAATCTTGAAAGCGGAGGTGGAACACAAGCTGAGCAAACTGCCAATATTATGATTCGTTTTGAAAAAGAGTTAATGGAGCATCCAGCTGATGTTGTTTTGGTAGTAGGCGATGTGACCTCAACTTTGGCATGCTCTATTGTTGCAAAAAAATTAAAAACACATGTTGTGCATGTTGAGGCAGGGATACGGTCTTTCGATCTTACAATGCCCGAAGAGATAAACCGCATGGTAACCGATTCGATAACAGATCATTTTTTTACCACTTCCGAGGTTGCGAACAAAAACCTGAAAAATGCAGGAGTTGAAGATAATCGTATTCATTTTGTAGGAAATACGATGATCGATACGCTGATGAAACATGAAAACAGGTTTAAAAAAACCGCGATATGGGATGAGATGAAGCTGGGACCTCAGAATTATTTTATATTAACGCTTCATCGTCCAGCCAATGTGGATGATGAACAGCAATTAAAAGTGCTTCTTGCAAATATAATATCAGGGTCACAGGGAATGCCGATCATCTTTCCTGTACATCCGCGAACTGCGAAGAATATTGAAAAACTTGCGATTCATGCAGATAACCTGAAGTTATTGGAGCCAATGTCCTACCTTGAGTTTAATTTCCTTGTAAAAAATGCAAAGGCTGTTATCACAGATAGTGGGGGCATTACGGAAGAAACGACTGTAATGCGCGTGCCATGTATTACATTACGGAATAACACGGAAAGACCCGAAACGGTCGAAATTGGGACAAATGAATTAATCGGAACAGACCCTGCCGCTATCTTACCCGCTTTTGCCAAGCTGTTCAACAACGAATGGAAAAAAGGAGATATACCTCCCTTGTGGGATGGAAAAACAGGCGGTCGAATCATAGCAATTCTTGATGAGTTGTTTAATTAACGTCTGATATCCCGTGATCTGGCGATTACTACATACTGTTATTCATATAAAACCCGTACAGGTATTCTATCAGGAATGGTACAGGATGAAACGGCGATGGATATCAATAAACAGGTATGTCAAATATGATGATCGTTCTATACGGTACATTACGGTTACGATTGCAAAACTTTTAGCAACAAATGGCGCACGTTGTTTTCCGAATAACAGATTTTATTTTATTGGATTGACACATACATTCCCGGAAAAAGTTGACTGGAATTTTGGTCAGCATGGGAAACTATGGAACTATAATCTTCAGTATTTTGAATATCTGCTGGATGATGCTGCTGATTTTTCACAGCGGTTAGCATTGATCCAGGACTTGTCGATCGCATTGCTCGCTGGCAGCGTGAAACTTGAACCTTATCCGGTATCTCTTCGCATCATTAATACCTCCCTTTTCATTAGCAGTCACCAGATTAATGATGAAATAATCAATCTTGCGCTTAAACGACAGGTGAATTATCTCGAGAATAACTTGGAATACCATCTGCTTGGCAACCACCTTCTTGAGAACTGCTATGCATTATTCATTGTTGCGCATGTTCTAAAGGATATTGAACTGAATAGGAAGGCTTATTCCTTGTTGAAGGAACAATTGAAGGAACAGATTTTGCGGGATGGTGCGCACTATGAATGCAGTCCCATGTATCATAGTATATTATTGGCAAAGCTGCTGCTTTGTATTGACGTTGCACGGAATAACGTCCTGGATGCAGAATTTACTGAGCTATTGGAAAATAAAGCTGCTGCTATGATGGGATGGTTAATCAGCTACAGTTTTCCTGATGGTAGTTGGGCATTGATGAACGATGCTGCGCTGGATATTGCACCAACTACAAAGCAATTGCAAAAGGCATGCGAAGCACTGAACATACAGCCAATAGTAACTGCATTGAAAGAATCAGGTTTCAGGAAATTAAAGGGCACTGGTTGGGAAGTGTTGGTCAAAACAGGAAATATTCAGCCAGCATACCAGCCGGGACATACACATGCTGACCTGTTTACTTTTTGTATATGGTCTGACGGGAAACAACTCGTTATCGATCCCGGAACTTCTACATATAATAACAATGAGCAACGTCGCTGGGAACGTGGAACACTTTCACATAATACCGTAACTGTTGCACATCAGAGCCAAAGCGATGTTTGGAGCGTATTCCGAATGGGTAAACGCGCGAAAGTTATATTAAACATTGATACTGGAGATGTTATATCCGGTTCACACAATGGCTACAAGAGGTATGGTGTGCTGCATGAACGCAGTTTTAATAAGATTTCACCGGTATCTTTCACTATATACGATAATGTTGTTCATAGTGCTCAAGCCGCTTATATTACCCATTCTCATATCCTGTTTGCTCCCGGTACTATCACCAATATTACCGATTCAGAACTTGTTGCTGGCAATATGTCACTTACGGCCGACTGCATATTTTCATTAGAAGAATCTGCTTTTGCCGAACGGTTTAATACTGTTATTCCGACAAAGCGAATCAGGCTCGTGATCAATAAGGCAACGTTGCTAACATGTAATTTTGAATGAAAAGGATTTTATATCTCACCTTCTATTTTGAACCTGACTTGTGTGCAGGTTCGTTTCGTAATTCTCCGCTTGTTAAGGAACTGGCCAGGCAAACAAACGGTGAAGCAGAAGTGCATGTGCTTACCACCATGCCAAACCGGTATCAGAGTTTTTTTGCCGAATGTCCTGCAGAAGAAAAAACCGGTAACCTGTTGGTCAAACGAATCTTGTTGCCGGCGCATCAGAGCGGATTTGTAGACCAGATAAATTCATTCAGAAGTTATTATCGATGGGTATCTGAAGAAACGAGGGATGAAAAATATGACATGGTCGTTGCTTCCTCTTCACGATTGTTCACGGCTTACCTTGGGTATAAGATCGCAAGAAAATGCGAAGCACCGCTTTACCTCGACATCCGAGATATTTTTGTTGATACCCTGAATGATGTTTTGCCAAATAAACTTGTCAAATTTTTTCTTTTGCCCGTACTTAAATCCATAGAAAAAAAAATTTTTGGGTATGCAATACATATAAACCTTATTTCGGAAGGATTCAAGCCGTATTTCAGGCAATATGCAACCGCCAAATATTCATATTACACCAATGGGATCGACAAAGAGTTTGAACTCGATAACCCATATACGGAACTGTTGGCTTTTTCACCGCTTACAATAACGTATGCTGGCAATATTGGAGAAGGTCAGGGCTTGCATAAGATCGTCCCCGATGCTGCTTCCCTGCTGGGTAATGGATATGTTTTCCGTATAATTGGAGACGGAGGAACTCGGGAGTTGCTTGAGAATGAAATCAAACAACGAAACCTCACCAACGTATCGATTGAAAAACCCGTAAAACGTGCGGAGCTGATCGAAATATACAAGCGGTCCCATTTCTTATTTATACACCTCAATGACTACAGGGCGTTTGAAAAAGTACTTCCGTCGAAAGTATTTGAATTGGGTGCTTTGCCAAGACCGTTACTGGCAGGTGTGAATGGATATGCACGTGAGTTTATCAGGAAGAATGTCAGTAACAGTATTCTGTTTGATCCCGGGAATGCGGTTGAGCTGGCAGACTCTATTCGTGGGTTCTCGTATAAAAACCTATTGCGAAAAGATTTTATTGACAGGTTCGGCCGTGAAAATATAAATGAGAAAATGGCGGCATCTATTAAGCGTTATTTATGAGCAGGGTATTAATAACAGGATATTCGGGATTTGTTGGCCAAAATCTAACGCCTTACCTTATGGATAAAAACCATGAAATTGTGCCAGCATCCCGCGGAATAAATTCCGGAGTATCCAAGAAAGATACGCTGCTGTTATATGATGTATTGACTGCAGAAACACTGGATAAAATGAATATAGAAGTCATTGTCCATTTGGCAGGTAAGGCGCATGATTTGAAAAAAACAGCCAGCGAGCAGGAATACTTTACGGTTAATACTGATCTTTCGATCAGGCTGTTTGATGCTTTTCTTCAATCTAATGCAAAGGTGTTTATTTACATGAGCTCAGTAAAGGCTGTGGCTGATAAAGTAACTGGAACACTCAACGAAACGGCGTCCTGCCAGCCTTTAACAGCTTATGGCAAATCCAAGCTGGCTGCTGAACAATATATGCTGCAACAATCATTGACCCCAGGAAAACGCTTATATATCCTGCGGCCATGCATGATACATGGGCCAGGAAACAAAGGCAATCTTAATCTGCTGTATAGGTTTGTAAGCAATGGAATTCCTTATCCATTGCGTCTTTTTTCTAATAAGCGGTCTTTTTTGTCGATAGAAAACTTGTGTTTTGTTATCAATGAAATTATAGAAAAGCCTAGCATGGAACCGGGTATTTATCATGTTGCGGATAGCATGGCTTTATCAACAGCACAGGTAGTGGACCTGGTTGGAGAAGTTTTGCATAAGAAAGTAAGATATATTGACATGCCAGTTCGTCTGGTAAAGTTTTTAGCACGTATGAGCAACTATTTGCATCTCCCTTTCAATAGCGAACATTTGGAGAAACTGACAGAAAGTTATGTGGTTGACAATACCAGACTGATATCGGCGTTAAATAAAGAACTGCCAATAGATGCAGAAAAAGGATTAAAAAAAACCATTGTTTCTTTTGCACATGTTGATTAATTTTTTTCTTTTTTTTGCCATCTTCATGGTTGTAGAGCTGCTTTATTTTGGTATTGCAAAGCGGTTTGAAATTGTAGATAAACCTAATAATCGCAGTTCTCATGAAGCCATTACTATCAGGGGAGGAGGAATTATATTTCCCATTGCTTGCATTGCGATACTTTTTTTTATCCCGAATAAAGGACACTGGTTATTTGCCGGGTCCTTATTGCTTATCGCTGTCATCAGTTTTATCGATGATATGCTGAACCTTAGCAGCCGTATACGTTTGCTGGTGCAGGCTATAGCAATCATTGTAATGTTCTCTGTTATTATTGATACCCAGGCTTGGTATCTCCTGGTACTTTTATTCATAATGGTACTCGGGATCATCAATGCATATAATTTCATGGATGGGATTAATGGCATTACTGCATTGTATTCCTTGGTTACGATCGGCAGCCTCTTTTATGTAAACAGTTTTCTGCTGGAACTTCATTCCTCCTTATTTTTTATTGCCATACTGGCCGCTTTGGCGGTCTTTTCTTTTTTTAATCTCAGGCGAAAGGCCGTTTGTTTTGCAGGTGATGTAGGAAGTGTATCTATCGCCTTTATTATTTGCTTTTTGCTTTTTGACCTCATATTCAGAACAGACTGGTATTATTGGTTATTCTTTCTGGGTGTATATGGTATGGACACCTGTTTTACCATTGTATGCCGTTTGATACGCAAGGAAAAAATCACAGTAGCCCATCGTTCTCATTTTTACCAGTACCTAGCAAATGAAGCAAGCTGGAGTCATTTATCCGTTAGTTGCCTGTATGCAGGTGGGCAAGCTGTGATTAACCTATTTATTATCAATGCCTTTAAAACCGGGAATGTAGAAATCTTACAACTTGTATTATTTGCAATTCTTCTAATATATATTATCTTTAGAGTCCGTTTGGAAGGGACAATCCGTTTATTTGCTAAATATTAACTATCAAGTCATATAGATGTTTAAAAAAATTGATATTGTACCGCGTTGGCTGATATTTCTTATTGATCTGTCTATTTGTTCATTTTCATTCGTATTTGCAAATCTTATACGGGTCAACCTTTCTTTTGAAGCAATTTCGGTCCGTGACCTCAGTGGCAATTTGCTTATTCTTGCACTGATCAATTCCATCGTTTTTATCAATGTTCGTACTTATGCCGGTATCATTCGATATACCGGGTTGCAGGACGCATTAAGGATTTGCTATTCTGTTTTGATGTCGACTTTCGTTCTTTTTATTATTACACTGGTTTCTACCAACTCTGGCGGGGCGTTGTCTTTTTCACCGGTAACGCTAATTATTAATGCACTGTTTAGTTTCTTGTTCCTGATCTCGTATAGGGTGCTGGTCAAATACACATTCTCCTATTTGCGTAGTTATAAAATGGATCGCAAAAACGTAATCATTTACGGGGCAGGAGAAGCTGGTTTCGCCACCAAGCGTGTTATTGAGCATGATCCTTCATCCAATACTACTATCGTTGCCTTTGTGGATGATGATCTCAAAAAGGTGGGTAAAGTAGTTGATGGTATCAAGATACACCATACGCTTGAACTGCAAACACTTTCACTGGCGCAAAAGATCGATGAACTGATCATTGCAGCTTTTACTATCCCACCTGCTAAAAAGAATGAGTTGGTTGATTTCTGCCTGGATCATGATATTAAAGTGTTGAATGTTCCACCTATCGACCGATGGATCAATGGGCAATTTTCTGCCCGGCAACTGCAAACGATCAAAATTGAAAACCTGCTCGAGAGAGAACCTATACGCATCAATAATGACGAGATTGATGCCCAGATTGGCAATAAACGCATTCTGGTAACCGGGGCTGCAGGCTCTATCGGAAGCGAAATTGTGCGGCAGTTATTAAAATATCATCCTGAAATGATCATTCTCTGCGACCAGGCAGAGACTCCCTTGCACCAGCTTGACCTGGAGCTGAAAGAAATAAAAACTACTACAAATTGCATTTCTTATCTGGCAGATATACGAAATGAATTCAGGATGAACGAGCTCTTTGAGACATTCAGACCTCATTATGTCTATCATGCTGCTGCGTACAAGCATGTGCCTATGATGGAGCTATCTCCTACAGAAGCAATACTCACTAATGTAATGGGTACCAAACAGGTTGCCGACCTGTCTGTGAAATACCATGTACAGCGATTTGTGATGGTATCTACCGATAAGGCTGTGAACCCTACCAATGTGATGGGCGCCTCCAAACGTTTGGCGGAAGCTTATGTGCAATACCTGCATCATCAGGTAAGCCTTGAGCCTATCGCAGATACACAACAC
Source organism: Niabella sp. (assembly GCA_036384555.1). GTDB lineage: Bacteria > Bacteroidota > Bacteroidia > Chitinophagales > Chitinophagaceae > Niabella. The sequence goes on from DASVMC010000688.1 coordinate 8,479, forward strand.
AAACCCATTAAATTCATCACCACCCGTTTCGGAAATGTATTGGGATCTAATGGGTCTGTGATCATCCGTTTTAAAGAACAAATAGAAAAAGGCGGTCCTGTAACTGTAACTCATCCGAATATTACACGCTTTTTCATGACCATTCCCGAAGCCTGCCAACTGGTGTTGGAAGCGGGGTCTATGGGAAAAGGAGGCGAAATATTTGTTTTCGATATGGGCAAA
>DASVMC010000689.1:0-3198 GCA_036384555.1 Niabella sp.
GGGCGATATGCAGGCTTTTGATCCAGATCTCGCCTTTATGAATGATGCAGTAGCTGTCGTTAAAGCTGGCTTTTCCTTCGCGCAAGGATTTTACCTCGGTGCCCAACAGGACCAGCCCTGCCTGGTAGGTGGCATCTACAAAATATTCGTAGTAGGCAGAACGGTTTTTTATGGAAAGTGACTGATTCAATTGCTGAACGGTTTCTGATATGGGTAAAATTTCATATACAGGAACTATGATATTCCTGATTGCTCTTTATGCGGCCTTGTAACCGGAAGGGCTGGCTGCCATTGATATTGCTGCCTGTCAAACAGCACTAGTTCCTGAAAAGACGGATCACTACTGCCAGCCGGTGTTTCAGCTCATGACGGTTGACCACGAAGTCGAGAAAACCATGCTCCAGTAAAAATTCACTGCGCTGAAATCCTTCGGGAAGGTCTTTTTTGATTGTTTCTTTGATCACCCGGGGGCCTGCAAATCCTATAAGAGCACCCGGCTCTGCAATATTCAGATCGCCCAGCATTCCAAACGAGGCAGTAATACCACCAAAGGACGGATCGGTCAGGAATGAAATATAAGGAAGCCGCGCATCTGTCAGCTGGGACAATTTCCCGCTTGTCTTTGCCAGCTGCATCAGCGAAAAGGCGCTTTCCATCATACGTGCGCCGCCGCTTTTGCAGATGCACATAAAGGGTAACTGATGAGCAATTGCATAATCAACCGCACGTGCAAATTTTTCTCCTGCCACGCTTCCCAAAGATCCGCCGATGAACGCAAAATCCATCGCAGCGATCACAATACCTTCGCCCTCAATATTCCCGGTAGCTACGCGCATGGCATCATCCATATCCGTTTTGCTCCAAAAGTCCTCCAGTCTTTTTTTGTAGGGTTTCAGGTCGGTGAAATCCAGAAAGTCCATTCCGCGGATATTATTAAACAACTCGGTATATTGCTGGTTGTCAAATAATATTTCATAATACTGCAAACTGCTGATACGGTGGTGGTATCCGCATTTTGGGCAAACATACAGCTGCTCTTTCAGCTCTGTTTGCGTAGAAATATAATTACATTCCGGGCATTTTGTCCAAAGCCCTTCCTGTGTTTCTCTTTTTTCAGAAGTTTTTGTAAGAATACCTTTTTTGATTCTTTTGAACCAACCTGATTTGTCCTCATTACCAGCACTACCGCTTAAGTCGGCATCAAAATCTTCAATTTCGTTGGGCATAAATAGTTTCCTTATTTAATGTGTTTGAGCAACAAAGATAAGCATTGTTGTTTTTTTAACAATTAGAGGACTTTTTTTATGAAAAACGGCCGTGGTCTGCGGGAAACAGGTGTATTATACCGTTGTACCTGTTTTTTTGATCAGCCAGCTTTCTTTTATAGGAATGATCCAGTCATTTTCCAGCTCGGCTTTATTGAGCACCAGATTGTTGAAATAAAGGGTATCCGGCGTTAATATATCTGCTGCAAGTGCATGTTTTACCTGCTGCAGGGGAACGATCTCGATCTTATCGTTTTTAACAAATGCAAGGTTTTGCCGGTCAAAGAAATCCACTTTATAATGCGCTCCCAGTTTTTTAATGAACCGGACAGAACTGTCGGTACTGCAACCGCTTACTTTGATGTTGGTTTCATCTGCCATCAGAATAACGAACTGACCAAAGAAAAGATGGCCTTCTGCTTTTACTTCATCGCTATGGCTTACCCATTCCTTTGTAAAATCATTGATCAGTTCTTCTGCCTCCAGGGCTTCAGATAAGTTCAGGAGCCGGCTGGATTGGTAGATCCATACCCTTGAATAAGGAGAAAAGCCGGGATTTAAAAGATGTTTGTATGCTAAATTCATGATAATATAAAATAGATAGTTGATCAGATATAACGCTGTTACCGCCTTATTAGTTGCTTTCCGCTATTTTTTTAATACCTGTAAAACGGGGGTTCCTCATCCTGAGGGGCTTCCTGTACCGCACCGGACCTGTTGTCGGCTAATCTTCAAGGCCCGGCTGCCAGTCTGTTTTCAGATCGCTTTCATATGGCCATTGTTTTACCAATTCGGGCGCTGTTACCGTCTTCCAGACTTCTTCAGGAGTTGCACGTACGGTTGCCATGTATTTTAAATTTAATTATTCCATTGCACCGGCAATGAGCTCAGCTATATCCAATACCTTAACAGAGTCTTCTTTTTCTGTATTCTTAACGCCATCCGTCAGCATTGTATTACAGAAAGGACAGGCAGCTGCAATTACATCAGCCCCGGTTTCGATGGCTTCTTTACTGCGTTCTATGTTAATACGTACGTTCCCTTTTTCTTCTTCTTTGAACATTTGCGCCCCGCCGGCACCGCAGCACAACCCCTTACTGCGGCAGCGCTTCATTTCCACCAGTTCAGCATCCAGCAATTCCAGTACTTTTCTGGGGGCTTCATAAATACCATTTGCACGGCCCAGATAGCAACTGTCATGGTACGTAATTTTTTTTCCTTTGAAGGAACCACCTTCTTTTAATTTTATCCGGCCTTCTTCTATCAATTGCTGGAGAAACGTGGTATGATGCAGTACCTCGTAATGACCGCCCAGTTCAGGGTATTCATTTTTCAGGGTATTAAAGCAATGCGGACATGCAGTAACGATCTTTTTTATATTATAGTTATTCAGTATCTGAATATTCTGATACGCCATCATCTGGAACAGGAATTCATTACCTGCCCTGCGTACGGGATCGCCGGTGCAGAGCTCCTCTTTGCCCAGAATAGCATATTTAATTCCTGTTTTATCAAGCATGGCGGCAAAAGCCTTGGTAATACGCTGCGCACGCTGGTCAAAACTACCTGCACACCCTACCCAAAAAAGCACTTCGGGAGTTTCCCCCCTGGCAAAAAACTCAGCAACAGTAGGTATTGTCATATTGATCTTTTTCGATGGCTACGAAGGTATAATAATTCCACATTATAATAAGGTGGTTATTATATTTGTAGATAATTCATGAGTGTCAGGACATTTTTTAACAGGATCATCAATTGGGAACTATGGAACTTTAATGTCATTTATGCCCCGATTAGTCCGGTTTGGCTTTGGTACGCGATCCGCAGCCGGGCTTTCTGGTTTTTTACTCCCAGTAATCCTACCATTGATTTTGGCGGGTTTGAAGGTGAAGGGAAAAAGGAAATGTATGACCAGCTGCCCCCGCAATTTATT
>DASVMC010000690.1:0-7922 GCA_036384555.1 Niabella sp.
TACCTTCAGTTCAAAAAGCGGGCTTACCTTAATTTTGTTGATCTCAATAAGGCTTAATGCAAATTCAATTTCTTCCTTGGGCGTTACAAACTTATTCCTGCTTTCATATAGGATATAATCCAGAACATTGCCCAGCTTATCCAGGGCGAAATAGGTCTGATAGGCATGCGATTGTATGGAATTGAGGATATTTTTAAACAGATGAGGGTTTAACCGCGACTCCAGCGTTTCAAGCTGCAATGCATTGATGCGACCTTCTACCTGCTGAAACCGGTTTTCTATAGCTCTTTTTTCCTGCTCCAGCTTTGTCAGCCGCATAACCAGGTATATGACTGCGGCAAGCAGCAGGGCGATAATGCCGCCCAGCATCCACAAAAAACCACCGGATATATTTAAAAGAAGAGTCATAAATAAGCTGCAAATTTAACACAATCCAATTATTCCGTTATAGCAGATCAAACAGACGCTTCAGGCCAACCGGAAATAATTTACAGTGCGGTGAAGTCCGGAATTGTAGTATATTAGTATTCCGGACAGGCAATAAAAAATCGGAACAATGACACCACAGATTGCAATCGTTTTAATTTTAACGTTTTTGATCAACCTGATTACAACCCTTTCTTATTCTGTACGGATCGTAGGCATCCGTACCGGCAGGATTGCCATCTCTTTTGCGTTGTTCAATATGCTGGTACTGGTCTCAAGGACGGCAAACGGGTTTCAGGCACCACTTCTTGCCAAAACGGTCGAAACAGATATAAAAGCAGGTGTCTTTGACCATACCGGCATGTTCCGGATGCTTCTTTTTTCCTGTTCAGCGGCAACTGTCATCGGAGGCTTTATGATCCCGACATTTCAGCGTGTTTTATCCAGGGCCGTCCTCAACTTCAGTATTCATAAATCGATGGGAAGACTTTTAATACATGGCTTTTCCAGGGAAGGATTGCTCTATTTCAGAGAGCAGCTGGCTATACCTGCCAAACAAAATATTGCGCAGATAAAATTTGACCATGCCTTTCCCTGGCGGATTTTCATCCTGAATATTATTGCGGTGGCCATTTTAACAGTAGGTGTTCTGTCAGCTGTTTATGCCTCTTATCTAAACCCTGATTTCAGAACCACGGCAAGCAACTTATCTGCATTTATAAACGGTTTTGCAACTATATTAATGTTCGCTTTTATTGACCCGCATTTATCTGCCATGACCGATGATGTTACTATGGGTAAATGCCCTGAAGCAACTTTCAGGAAATATATTGTCTACATGACCATCGCCCGGCTTTTGGGAACATTCCTGGCACAGTGGCTGTTTTTACCAGGCGCCCGGTTACTTGCATGGGCGGCCATCCATATATAAAAAAGGGCAATCAGCCCGTAAGCTGTTGCCCCGTCTGCGTACGTAGCACTCAACACAGTAAAACGCAGCAAGCAGTTATAACGGATCCGGAAACGGATCTTTAAATACTTTCTTTTTAAACAGCGGTTCTTCGTGCTCCTGCAAAAGGCAGTTCTCAAGAGCTGTACTTATTTTTTCCGGCTCCATATCCTGACCAATAAAAACCAGCTCATTCATGCGGTCGCCCCAAAGCGGATGCCACCGGTCTTCAATTGCCTGCTGGTGATCAATGAATGCCGCATACCTGATCCGTTCGGCAAAAGGCATACTGCACCACCATACACCAGCAGGCTCCAGCCGGGAGCTGCCACCGGCCTGGGAAAAATTAAGCGCTTCATCGGGCCGGGAGGCCAGCCAGAACAGGCCCTTGGCACGAATAACTTCTGAAGGATAGTGCCGATGCAGGTATTCCCAGAACCGCTCCGGATGAAAGGGACGCTGGTTACGGAATACAAAGGAACTGATGCCATATTCCTCGGTTTCCGGAAGATGACCGCCAGCTTCCAGCTCCTTTTGCCAGCCTGCAGCATATTGTGCCGTTTCAAAATCAAACAGGCGGGTATTCAATATGGCTGCGGGACTGATCTTCCCGAAGGATGTTTCAATCAATTGTGCATCCGGGTTGAGTTTGCGGAGCGCCGCTTTCAGCAGGCCTACCCGGCCCGGCGATACCAGGTCTGTTTTATTCAGGATGATCACATTGGCAAACTCCACCTGATCTGTAAGCAGGTTTACAATGGTCCGTTCATCTCCCTCCATTGGGGTCAGCTCCCGGTCGGCCAAACGTTCATTGGTCCCGAAATCTTTTAAAAAATTGTAACAGTCAACGACGGTGACCATCGTATCTATATAGCTGAACCGGGAAAGATCGATACCCGATGTTTCATCTATATACGAAAATGTCTGTGCTACCGGAACGGGTTCACTGATACCTGTACTTTCAATTAACAGGTAATCAAAACGGTTCTCAAGCGCCAGCCGTTCTACTTCCTGTATCAGGTCATCCCGGAGTGTGCAGCAGATACAGCCATTGCTCAATTCCACCAGCTTCTCTTCGGTACGTGAAAGCATTCCCTGTTCTTCAACCAGGCGCGCATCAATATTAAGCACACTCATATCATTTACAATAACAGCAACCTTCAGGCCCTGTTTATTGCTTAAAATATGATTGAGCAGCGTGGTTTTGCCCGCTCCCAAAAAGCCGCTGAGCACGGTAACCGGCAGTTTCTTTTGCGGAGTATTCTTAACAGTGTCCGGGTACTGCATGTGCTATTGCCTGTGTTTGATTGTTCAGGAATACGATTTCTTTATGCTGATGGCCGCAACTACAGCCCAGGGTACAGCAGTATAGGAAGAGCAGGGCATATTGTAAAAACAGTTTCATGATCATCTTTTAAATCCATTATTATTATTTGCAACATTGATGCAAATATAGGATATATTTTAAAATAGCAACATAGTTGCAAATATTTTTTATTGATGCTCTTTTAAAAAGGATCAGGACCACTCCGCTCTTTATTCAATGTACAGATAGCTTATACAGTGCGTTTTTTCTTCCTCGCCCTGCTGTAAAGTATCAGTCCCACAACAACCAGGACGATCTGCATTCCCGCTCCAAAACAGGTACTGATGTCCCGCAGGGTTTTCCCGCCCCAGTCCATAAAATGATGCTTGTGCAAAAGGGCAAAACTATAGCCCTCTATAAGATCCTGATCCCGGATATCAGCGGCAAGTACCCCGGTCTTTGTTTCAATGTAGAACCGCTCATGCCCTTTTGTAGCAAAGCTGACCTTCCATACCGGCAGTCGTTTATTAATAAAATTATACTCATCCGTGAAGCGGTTCACCCGGCTAACAGAATCAATAGTGCCGGGCCTGTTCTTATTGAATACCTGTGCCAGGTATACGGCATACAAAGAATCACCCTGCTGTAATAACTGATCCTTTTCTGCATCAATATACAGGACGGGGTCTGGCTGTACGGACATACTTTTCATAAGGTCTGCAGGCTGATCCGGCTGCTGTACATACGGCTGTACCTGCCAGTAGGTACTATTACCGATGCGGCAGAGGGAAAGCCTGCAAATACCCTGGTAACCGGCTATTGCATTTAGTTTGGCAAAGTCGAAACGGATGGCCGGGGCTGAAAACCGGAGCGGGCGGGCTGCTGGCAATGGTTCCCCGGGCAAAGCACTTTTGAGTGCATGAAAACCGCCGCTGAATGTGAACATGAGGGTAAACATAGCCGCCACTACGGACGTATAACGATGGTTGCGTCTTGCTTTTAACAATGGCGTTCCTGCTTTTTTTGTTTTGGTAGTAAAGAATATATATAACCCCATCAGGGTAGTCAGCAATGCGATTGCCGTTATCAGTACCATAAAAAAATACTTTGCGGAACCCAGTGCATTCATCCATTCCCAGGTATGAAACCAGCCAAAAAAATGATCAAAGGCAATTCTGCGGTCATCTACTGCATATGCATAACGACTTTCCGCAGTTTCCACATACACACGGATGCCATCTGCCCGGTTAAAGGACACTTCATATACGGGCAGCAGCCGGTTAATATATTTATAGGCCCCTTCAAAGCGGGTTAATTTTTTAACCCCCGAAATTTTTGCACCAGGGCTGTTCTCCACATTTAGTGCTGCCCGAACACAGCAATCCATATCGGATACCGCTTCCGGCTCCTGAACGGTCTTGTTCCCGCTTCCGCTCAGGAATTTACGCGCCAGGAATTGTGCATAGAGACGATCCCCATCCTGCAATAACCGCCCTGATACAGTACTGATATAACGGATATCCTGATGGGCAGTATCCATCAATACCTGATAAAACTGTTGCCCCCCCATTTGCACAATATGCAGGTTGGTAAAAACAGTAATTCCATGCGCTTCTAATGCCCGTCCAAGCGGGACCTTTAACTGCCCGCTGTCAATAGGCGGAAGCGCATAGGTCTGGGAAGCTATCCCGGGCCGTATATTCGTCATGACCGGATGCATAAAGCCACTGACCGCCCAGAGAATAACGGGTATTGCAATAATCAATGAAAGGGTCCTGTGCCATTTGTATATTTTTTTTCGCATTGTTTATTTTTGAGCTGATTGAATAAAAACCGTACTGGTTACTGACGTCCAAAATGATAAGTAAACCCTAAAGTAGTCTCCCGGGGATCTCCCAGGTTATAACTATAGGCAGCGCTGCCGCCGGAAGTAGCATTCTTTGAAGCATAAACAGCATAATACAGATTGGTAGTATTCAGCATATTCATCCACACTTCGAAATTGCGGAACCGGTAGCCGGTCCTGCAATTGAGCACATCGAATCCTTTATAGCGCTGTTTATCCAGGTCATCCATAAAATAGCGGCTCTGATGCTGCCATTCAATGCCTATGCGCAGTCCTTTTATGTAAGATGGTTTATAAATCAGCTCAGCATTGCCGGTAAAACGAGGAGCACCGCTCATCTCTTTGCCGCTGTAATCAATGCCCTTTACAATATTCTCGACAAATGTGTGCTTTGCATTCGTGCCGCTAAAACGCAGGGAAAGATCCGCGACCGGTTTATAAGTGATCCCGTATTCAATACCCATATGGCGTGTTGAACCAGCGTTCTCGTTCGTATAGGAATTGTCTGACTGACGCACGGATATGATCTCATTGGACCCGTCCAGCCGGTACACACTCCAGTCTGCATATACCTTGTTCCGAAACAATGAAACCCATCCCCCCACCTCATAATTAAAAAAAGTCTGTGGCAGCAGGTAAGGTGCTTCCTTTACGCTGCTATACAGATCAGTAAGTTGCGGCGGCACGTAACCCTGACTGTAATTAGCATAGAATCCCAACCCTTTGAAGTTATAGGTAAGCCCTAGCTTGGGGGTAACACGTGCAAAGGTATTAACGGTTGAAGCCGTACTAACACTGGCTGAAGCGGGGAGTTCATTGATAAAATAATATTTAAAAGCATCATACCGTAATGCCAGCACAACTTTCATCCGGTTCACCGGTGTCAGTTCATAATTCAGATAGCCTGCCATATTTAAGATGCCTGTATGATACTTACTTAGGAACGAATCGACCGCTGGTGCAGTATAGCTGATATACTTTCCGGTAGCGAGGTCTTTATTGACCGAAATAAACCGGGCATTGTACGCCTGCGGACTAAAGTCCATACTTGCGCCTGCTATGATCCGGCTTTGCAGCCAGTTGACTTTTTGGGTATGCGTTGCAAAGAGCGCATACGTCCGAAACGCATTGTCATTGATCTGTCCCTTGAACTTTTGAGGATCCTCCGTACTGGAAATAGCATAAGAGGGATTCTGTCCCGTTGTATTATCCCGGTACAAGAGCGAAATATTGGTAGCACTGTTCGCATTCCAACGATGCGTGATCATCGATTTATACCTGAGTGAATATACTTTCCGGTAGGTAAATGTTTGTAATGAACTATAGTCTTTGCGTGCGAACTTAATGCTATCCAGAGCGCCAGTCATATCACTGTAATAATCGATCAGCGAGAAGGTATTCGTCCAGGTGGTCTGATCGCCGGGCCTGTAATCGCTGCGCAGGGTTAACGCGGTTTTATGGAAATCGCTAAACTCCACAGGGCCATTCGTCTTATTGGCATAGTAACCACTGAGAATAAAGCCCCACTTCCCGATGGCCGTACCGGCCTGCACATCTGCTCTTTTATAGCCTGCAGTACTCCCCTGAACACTTACAGCACCATTGGTAAAGGCGGGTGCTGCCTGCGTAATTACATTAACTGCTCCTCCTATTGCTTCTGATCCGTACAGGGCAGAAGATGGTCCCCTGATCACTTCAACAGAGCGGGCGGCCGTTAAATTCATTTCCAGAAGCGCATTGTGATTATATACACCGGTAGTACGGATTGGTACCCCGTCTTCCATATAAAGAAATAAGCTTTTGGTGGTCATTGGCTGACGAATACTCATTTCGTGCTGCTCATTTCCCAGGCTTACCATGAACACACCGCTTACCTTGTTCAACAGCTGGTCCATCCGCTGGGCCTTTGTATCCTCCATCAGTTGTTTGCTGATACTGGTAACCGCAACGGGAGCTTCACTCCGTTTCTGGATAGTGCGGTTACCGCTTACGATCACTTCCTCCATGTCATTGATCCTTTTTTGCAGCCCAACGGATAATTGGTCTGCAGACAGATGCCGGCTGCTATAACCTGCATTGCTGACATCATATCCTGCTGTACCTGCAGGAATATAAAATACACCGTTCGCATCAGAACGGGAAGTATATGCATTGGTCTTTATGGTAGCACCGCTTAACGGTTCCTTTGTGTCAGCGTCATACACACTACCCTTTAATAGTTGTTGCCCGTGTACCCCGGCAACTGTAAGCAGCGAAAACCACAATATATAAAACCTGATCATTGATATATAAATTAGACAGGTGACCTTCAAAGCCTTTGAAAAGCTCCGGTCCTCTTATTAAAATTCTGGCTTAAAACAACGCACACGGGCGCCTTATACCATACGATATATCGGATATGTGCCCCCAGTGCACGCTCTGAAGCGGCATTGATGAATACGAAACAGCATCAAACAAAAATGTCTGGCAGATGCTGCTATAAACAGAAAGAAAAATTATCCCTGCACACAGGGAGGATGAAAGATGGAATAGGAGCGTTTAACAGGAACACCTGTATTGACCGTATAATAATGATTGCTGCTGCTTGCTAAGGGATGCGCAATTGCAAAGGTAAAAGAGGGTTGCAGCGAAACAATTTCCTGTTTGGCTATTTTCATTTCCGGCGCCTGCTGTTGTTCATTTTTTTCCTGCTCCCGGATTTTTTTCATGAGCAAACACTTACCATCACAATGCAGCATTGGCCGGCTTTTATTAACGCATTGCTCGATGTATGCTTTTTTTCTGAAGAGATAATCAACATAGTAAAAGCCCTGGCTAAAGGCCTGTGTCAGGAAAACAATAAAAAATAATATTGCAAAGGATTTTTGCACAACGCCGCAAATATACAACGGAACATTTTAAAACGGCAATAACTTTATGAAATATATACTATCCGGTTTTGCAGTTTCCTGTTTTATAATAAAATGAATAAATTCGTTTTATAACAGATTGTTTTACTAAACCACTGCCGCTATGGAAGAGACATTTACACATGTGAGAACAATGATCAGTATTATCCTCGGGTTCAGCATGGCACAGCTGCTGAAAAACGCGGTCAAACTCATCGATCATAACAAACTTTTGCGCCCCTATCCTTTGCACCTTTTATGGGTGTTTTATGCATTCCTGTTAATCATCCACTTTTGGTGGTGGGAGGCACGTTTAAAAATAGTAGGAAGCTGGAATTTTCTGGAATACCTGTTCCTTATCCTATACACCGCTATGTACTATGCACTATGTGTACTGATTTTCCCTGATTCCATCGGAGAGTATAAGGGATATAAGGATTATTTCTTTTCGAGAAAGAAATGGTTCTTTTCTTTCCTTATTGTGATTTTTATTACTGATTTTGCAGA
>DASVMC010000691.1:0-3974 GCA_036384555.1 Niabella sp.
GCATGATCGACATCGCCTGGTTGATCACGTCCTCATGTTTATTTTTTTTATCAAAACTGATCTGTTTGGACAGGGCGAATATTTTTCCGAACAAATGCAACAGCATGCCGGATACTAATTGCTGATAGCCGGTTTTTTCGGATCGTGTCTGTTCAATAACATCCGTAAATAAATTGATGACAGACTCATTCGTGCCCAAATGATACGTCGGGCTTTCCTTTGGAAAGAAATGGTGTTTATTAATATTTTGAAGGATCGTTCCCTTACAGCCAATCCAGTACTCTTCCCAACCGGTTTCATCATTCGGTTTAAAGCGATGCCATTCAAAGGGATAAAGCATTAATAAGGTGCCGGACTTCACCGGCGTCAAAGGGCAACTTTTTGATTCAAACATACCCTCTCCGTTCAGGATATAGATCAGCTGAAATTCGTCAAAGATGCGTCCTTCATCCCATTTGAAATAATGATGAGACGGATGATTGCACGGCGGATATACCTGCGCCTTTTCAATGCGCGTACAGCCCACATTCACCACATACAATCCCCAGCTTTTATCCACCTCACTAACAGGAAGGTATTTATAATAGTTATTCATACATGATCAAATTTATCAAAAAGTACACATGAAAAATCATTTTTGATATTGACTTTAAATGCAGCTCACAGCATTTTTGTAACACATTCGAAAAAGCTTTGCCAGTCATTCACAAAAAAATTTATTGAAGCATGAACCATTCTGCTAAATTAAAAACAGCTTCTTTACTATTGCGCGCTCTTTTCCTGTTTTGTTCTTTTTCAATCAGTTGCTGTTCATTCCTGTATGCTCAAAATGCAACTATTTCCGGGAAAGTAACAAACGCTGCAACAGCTCAGCCTATTGAAGGGGCCTCTGTAACAGTAAAGGGAGCAACCTCGGGGGTACTTACAGACAATCACGGCGCATTCAGTATCAATGCTGCAACAGGTACAGTACTCGAGATCTCCTATGTGGGATTCGAAACACAGACTGTAACGATTACAGGAAACACTACAGTAACCGTGGCCTTGAAAACAGCAGCAGCACAGGATATGAGTGAAGTTGTAGTTGTTGGTTATGGCACACAAAAAAGAAAAGATGTCACAGGGTCCGTTGCTACAGTCGATCTTAAAGCGACAAAAGATGTTCCGGCAGCTAATCTGCAGCGATTGCTGGTGGGCCAAGTACCCGGCGTTGCGGTAAAACAGCTAACTGGAAGGCCGGGGCAACAACTGGAAGTAGTTGTAAGAGGTTTGAGTAGTTTAGGCGCCGGCAGCCAGCCTTTATATGTAATAGACGGATTTCCTATTGGTAACTCAATGGATTATGGTATTAGTTCAAACGATATAGGAAGCATCACCATCCTGAAAGATGCGGTATCCTCGGCCATTTATGGGGCCCGTGGCTCAAATGGCGTTGTTTTAATTACAACGAAAGCTGCTAAAACAGGTACAAAATCGATTGACTTTTCAGCTACTTATGGTGTGCAAACTGTTCCTGAATCCCGACGTACAAAAGTATTGAATGGACAGGAATTTGCACAGTTCAAAAAAGATATTTTTGTAGACAGCAAGCGTTATTTTGAACAGCGTGACCCTTCTATTGATGAGATCCCCGAAGACTTTAGATACCCCGAGCAGACAAAAATATCTACCAATTGGTTTAACGAAATTCTTCACAATAATGCTCCTTTTAAAAATGTCAACCTCACCTATAGCGATGGACAGGGTGATACCAAGTCTCTATTCTCTGTCAGCTATTTTAAACAGGATGGGGTCATAAAAAATACTGATTTTGAACAATTTTCGGCACACAGCAATATTGAAGGAAAGCTCAACGATTTTATCCGTACGGGGTTAAATATAACAGGGTTTTATACAACCAATAACTTAGGTCCCAATACAGAAGGGCGTGATAATCTTATAGGTAGCACCTTGCTGATGGATCCGCGCGCTCCGGTATATAACGCAGATGGCTCCTTTAATACATATATAGGCGGTCATGATGGCATTTTTGGTTTTCCCAACCCCGTCCAGGTCTTAAAAGAACAACTCAATGTAGTACGCGTGGGACAAATACTAACCAGCGGATTTGCGGAAGCAAAATTTTTAAGACATTTTACCTTTAAGACCTCATTAAATGCGCTCTTGCGTTATTCCACACAAAAACTGTATACCCCTTCTACGTTGGCGGCTGAAAATGCGCCTCCACCACGTCTTGCCTCGGAAAGTGATAATGCATATAGCACTGTCAATTACTCAGCAGATCAACTATTATCTTATGACAATAGTTTTGGTTCAAGCCGGTTAAATGTGTTGGCAGGCTATACTGCACAAAATGAAACTGTTCGGGGATTGGCAGGGACCGGATCTGATTACCCCAATGACCTCACTCCGTTTTTAGATGCTGCGGCCATCAAATCTGCTTCCTCAACAGAATACGGCTGGGGGCTTAATGCCTTTTTTGGACGAGCTAACTATGTTTTTGATGAAAAGTATTTATTATCGGCAACCTTTAGAAGAGAAGGGAGTTCCCGTTTTGGAGAAGGCAACCGTTACGGTAACTTTCCCGCAGTCTCTGCCGGATGGCGGATTCTTAACGAAAAATTCATGCCCAAAATATCCTGGTTGAGTGACCTGAAGCTGAGAGCAAGCTGGGGGATAACAGGAAATAATAATATTGGAAATTATTCCAGTTTATCAATGATGACCAAGAGCGATTACATACTGGGAAGCGGAGATGGGTCGTTGGTAAGAGGGTTTATTGTAGATGGCCTGGCAAATCCCAATCTGGGGTGGGAAACTTCTAAACAGGTGGATATAGGATTGGACTTAGCAGCATTTAATAATAAACTCACATTTACAGCTGAGTATTATAAAAAAATAACTTCCGACATGTTGTTACCTGTTCAGATACCAGCTATTTCAGGTTTTACGTCTTACCTTGATAACATTGGTAAAGTACAAAATACCGGGGTAGAATTTATCACTTCTTATAATACTACCATTGGTCAGATAGGGCTACATACCAACCTCAACGTTTCTATGAACCAGAATAAGGTACTGGAAATCCGGGGTCAAAATGATCAGATCTTGAATGGTACATTTTATGGAGCATACAGTATATCCAGGGTTGGCAGACCTATTGGAATGTTTTATGGTTATAAAGTATTGGGGATCTTCAATAACGATCAGGAAATTAAAAATTCGCCCACCCAGGATGGTGCCGTTCCAGGCGTTTATAAATATTATGATGCTAACGGCGACGGTGTTATCTCCTATGGTACTGATGACATGGTAGAGATTGGCAATCCATGGCCCAAAATGACATTTGGCGTAACGCTTGGCGGTGATTACAAGAATTTCGATTTAAATATTTTGTTGAACGGGGCCACAGGCTTCGATGTCTACCGGGAAATTGAGAAATCAACCATGAATATGGACGGTGTATTTAATGTATCAGAAGAAGCGCAATACCGGTGGCGTTCAGAACAAAACCCGGGCAACGGTAAATATGCAGGTACGTTGAATTATAAGTGGCAGCGGGAATCCAATTCCCGATACGTTTACAAAGGTGATTATCTCTGGATAAAAAATATAAGTCTTGGCTATACCTTCAAAAAGTCTGATTTCTTTTTCAAGACATTCCGATTGTATGGAAGCATTGATAACTTCCTGCTATTCACAAAATATCCGGGCTCAAATCCTGAAGCATCCGTAACGGGTGGAGGTATTTATCCTGGAGTTGATGATGAAACCTATCCTATTTCAAGAACCTTCACTTTCGGATTAAAGCTAAACTTTTAAAACTCTGTAAAATGAATAGAATTTCGAAATTATATATAGTTATTGCGGTTCTTCTGTCTGTATGCGCCTGCAGAAAAAATTATCTGGAAAAGACAGATCCCACAAAAATCAATCAGGATTTATTCTATAAGGATCAGAACGAGGTAGTACAA
>DASVMC010000692.1:0-2742 GCA_036384555.1 Niabella sp.
CTATGTTGGCAAACAAAGCGCTACTAATATGCCAAAAATGGTCAATGGCCTGGATCATATGGTGCTCATCAATGAAGCCTATACCAATGTAGGATTAAGCCCGCTGTATTCAGATGAATACATCAACAGCTATAAGGTCAATAAAAACACAGACCCGGATCATTATCCTGATGTGAACTGGCAAAAAGAAGTGCTTACCGGCAGCGGTGTGCAGAATAACCACGTATTGACTGTATCAGGTGGTACAGACCGGGTACAATTTTTTGGGAGCTTTGGTTACCTGAACCAGGCAGGCTTAATTGACGATATAAACTTCAAACGTTATTATGCCCGTCTGAACACGAATATACAGTTGTCGCCTAAATTAAGCGGTTCCTTTGATGTATTCCTCATCAATAGTGACCGCAGATCTGTGACACAGTTTCCTGGTGCAAATGGCGGCGCTATTAACGCGTCAGGATCGGGACTGATCTTTGGCATGATGAATAAATTGCCCGCCGTGCAGGCTGTTCAATATTCTAATGGCCTGTGGGCAGAAGGGCAGAATGGAGTGAATCCCGTTGCCATTATTCATGACGGGGGTTTCTGGAGAGAGACCAGCTACCCTTTATCCGGCAATTTTTCCCTGAGTTATAAACCGTTTGATTTCCTGACCGGTAAGGTCAGTTTTGCGCCCACTTATTCCCAGCCGAATGTGCAATCCTTTGTAAACGTGATCAGGACTTACGACCCTAACGGAGGACTTCGCTTTACACTACCCTCTGCTAATACAATGGATCAGAATACCAGTATTAATAAAACAAACCAGCTGGAAGCTACCCTTACTTTTTCCAAGAACATCAATAAACATGCGCTTGGTGCGTTGGCGGGGTACCAGTATTATACCGGCTCCGGCAGCGGCTTCAGTGCTTTTAGAGATAATTTCCTGTTCCCGGATTATCCGGTGCTTTCCGGGGGATCTTCAGCCAATATGAAAAACGATGGCTACGCTTCTGAATGGGCACTCATTTCTTATTTTGGAAGAATCAATTATGCATTTGACAATAAATACCTGCTGGAGGCCAATCTGCGTTACGACGGTTCCTCCCGGTTTGCTTCCGGTAACAAATGGGGTACATTCCCTTCCTTCTCAGCCGGCTGGCGTATTTCTGAAGAACAATTTATGGCCGCCACCAAAGACGTGCTGAATGAACTGAAATTAAGAGCCTCCTGGGGACGGTTGGGCAACCAGGAGATCGGCAGCAATTATCCCTTTGCACCTACGGTATCGCTCGATCCTAAATATGTATCAGACAACCAGGTTCAGAACGGAGCTGCAATTTTAAATCTGGCCAATACTGATATTTCATGGGAAACAACAGAAATGACCAATATTGGTCTGGACGCCCGTTTGTGGCGCAACTTTTCAGTTTCATTTGATTACTATTATAAAAGAACAAGAGACATTCTGCTGCAGCTAAGCATTCCGAAAACGATGGGTGTTGCAGCTCCTTATCAAAATGCCGGTGTAGTGGAAAATAAAGGCTGGGACCTCCAGCTGGATTATTCGAATACCAGTCATGCGCTGCAATACGGGGCAACCTTTACACTGTCGGATGTTAAAAACAAAGTACTTGATCTTAAGGGAATTCAGCAAACAGGCACTATCGTCAACAGGGAAGGCTACCCTATGAATTCGTTGTATCTCTATAAATCCATGGGGCTTTTATCTGCAGCTGATTTTGACGCCAATGGTAATTATCTGTATGCCCGGCAATTTGGGAAACTGGCCCCGGGAGATATCAGATATGCCGACCTCGTTGAGGATGGGATCATTAACGGGGCTGACAGGGAAGTGCTTGGAAGCACCATTCCCCGGTTCACTTATAGTCTGAACCTGAATGCTGCTTATAAAGGGTTTGACTTTTCCGTCTTTTTCCAGGGTGTAGGCAAAAGGGATGGTTATTTAACAGGTAATGCAATACAGCCTTTTCTTTCCGGAGGGACGGCTTATGAATATCAAAAAAACAGGTGGACAATTGAGAACCCGGATCCTAACGCCGTTTTTCCCCGGCTTGCTTTTGGAGAAACCAACAATACGCAATTATCAGACTACTGGATGAAAAGCGCTGCTTACCTGCGTATTAAAAACATCCAGTTGGGCTATACGATTCCCAAACAGGTACTGCAAAGGGCCGGTATCAGCCAGCTCAGGATCTATCTTTCAGGAGAAAATCTTTTTACAATGGATCATTTCTGGCCGGGTTGGGATCCTGAAATTGATGCAGCCAGTAACGGGGCTTATTATCCCCAGGTAAAGACCTATAACCTGGGCATCAATCTTAAATTTTAATACCTATTTCGTATAACAAAAAATTCAATAATGAAAAAGATCCTTTTTCTATTCGTTGTTATTTTAGCCGTTTCCTGCTCCAAGGAATTACAAAAGCTGCCCCTGGACGCTCCTTCAACAGAAACGTTCCCTGCAACTGCATCCGAAATGCAGGCGGCGCTTGTAGGCTGTTTCAGTCCGTTAAATCTCAGGTTTGGAGAAAACCCTTATGCCGTCTGGTTTGAGATGTATTCGGATATTGCAGCCAACCGCGATGTTACGCCAAATGCTTCCTGGGGCACCCCCACAGCAGGCGACGTCAATACCATCTGGAATACGATGTATACTGTTATTGCAAGATGCAATTTTTTACTGGATCATATGGACAGGATTGCTGATGCCAGTGAAGCAGCCAAACAAAAAGTACAGGG
>DASVMC010000693.1:0-5551 GCA_036384555.1 Niabella sp.
AATAAAGTGGCGCGTGTCACGCTAAGAAAAATCCTTCAGAATATTAATGCGGTTACTATTGTTGGCGAGTGCGGAAACGCGCTGGAAGCAAAGGATTTTCTGGATGAGACCCCGGTTGATATTCTTTTTTTAGATGTGGAAATGCCGGAGATGAGCGGATTAGAGCTACTACGGCTACTGGCAAACAAGCCGCATACGATTCTGACAACGGCAAAAGAAAATTATGCCGTTGAAGCGTTTGAGCTGAACGTAGTAGATTACCTGGTAAAACCATTTACCCTGACAAGGGTAATAACAGCGCTGGACAAAGTGCAGGAGTTGATTCGTTTTAAGCAATCACCGCAAACAAATACAATCACTCCGAAACAGCTCTTTATAAAGGAAAATAAGGTGATCCGGAAAGTGAACCTGGATGATATTTTGTGGATGGAAGCAAAAGGCGATTATGTGCAGTTTAAATTACCGGATAAATCCTATATGGTACACGGGAGCCTGAAGGCGATTGAAGATAAATTTTCTTCAGATCAGTTCGTAAGGGTGCACCGGAGCTATATAATAGCGGTAGATAAGGTGGAATATATTGAAGACCGGCTGGTATATATCAAAAATCAACCAATACCTGTTTCAGAGAGCTATAAGGACGCACTGCTGGCAAAACTGAATCTTTTGTAAGCCCGGAAAAATTAGGGAAGCAGTAATGCTCCCCGTATAAATAACCCTCTTTAATCAATAATAAAGCAACTAAAATGCTAGCTATAATGACAGAATTCTTTGTCAATAATTCAGAGTCCTCGTATAATGACCTCGACTATTTGAAAGACCTGTTAGGGGCGGATAAAAATGCAATAAAGGATATTCTGGCAGAAATAAAAAGCCAGTGGGCGGATGATTGCCGGGAACTTAAAGAAGCCGTACATGTAAAAAGCATGGATGAAATAAAAAGACTGCTCCACCGCATCAAGTCGACCTTTTCACCCCTGGGGCCGGAACATGTTTTATACAAAACAGTTTTCAGTAAAGAAGCGGCACTTTTTACCACTGAGGCATCAGAGCCGGTAGATGAAGCTTGCTGGAATCCCTGGATCAGTTTCCTGGAAGCAGGAGTTGATCAGCTTAGTCAGCCCGAATGATGCGCTGGACATCCCTGTCCGGTTTCAAAAAATTCATCTGCTGCACAATTTTTCTTGCCCTTGAAGAAATGTAGGGCGACATAGGTTTGATGTTCAGTTTTAAAGGATTGGGCAGAATGGCTGCAACAGCTGCCGCTTCATATTGTGTCAGATTTTTTGCAGGTTTATTAAAATAGGTCTGGGAGGCCTGTTCAATTCCAAAAATACCGTTACCCATTTCTGCTACATTCAGATATACTTCAAGAATTCTTTTTTTGCCCCATATCTTTTCAATCATAAAGGTAAAATAGGTTTCCAGCCCTTTCCGGAACCAGCTTCTGCCCTGCCATAAAAAAACATTTTTTGCGGTTTGCTGGCTAATCGTACTGGCGCCTCTTAACCGGCCGGGTTTTTTTTGATTGTATTCCATCGCTTTCTGTATACTTTTCCAATCAAAACCATTATGGTCGGGAAATAGCTGGTCTTCCGAAGCAATCACTGCCAGGCGGGCATTTTCCGAAACATCGGCTGCAGCTTTGTTTTGGCTATGACAACCTCTGCCAGCCAGCATGCTGCCTATCTGGGTTATGGTAACCGGAGGATTGACCCATTTCAGCAATAGAATGTATATGAACTGGCCAATAAACAGTACTACGAATAAACGCAGGCCCCATTTCCATATTCCCTTTAAAACGCTCATCTTCTTAGATCATATGCCGAGTGCCGATGTAAAAATAAAAAACGCCGTTCCATTATTCCCGTTTTAAACTAACAGCCTTATTATAAGCGCTAATCCAAAACACATCAGTACGAAACCATTGACGCGGTTCAGTAAGTGAATATTTCTTGGAGTAAGGCGGTTGCGGATATTATTGGCCAGCATTACCTTGGTAATATCAGTGCCCAGAACAAATAATAAGCAGGTTATAAAAATTACGATGCGTTCGTTAACTGTGTGGGTAATAAATGTTGTGGAAGCAGTCAGCCAGAAAATAAAAACACCGGGGTTTAAGGTATTCAGGAAAAAGCCGGATAAAAAAAGTTGCAGATAATCGCGCTTCCGGAAAAGAGGGGGTGATTTTTTGATGCGGTCACGGATCCTTATTTTTTTAAAGAAGGCATAATAAATACCCAATATGATCAGGAACGTACTGCCGGCTATACTGATGGCTACTTTATGGGAGCTGAGCAGTGTAAAAAACTGTGAGAAGAAATTACTGATGAACGCAAGGGATGCATCACTGGCAGAGACACCCAGCACAAAAGCTAATCCGCCCCTATGACCCACATTGATACTGTGTTTAATGACTGAAAAAAGCACCGGCCCTACCGAAAGGCTGAGCAGCACTCCCATGGTCAATCCTTTAATAAAGGCTTCAATCATAATTGAAAAACAATATAAAGGAAGTTTTCAAAACGGAAAATTAAAGTTGCCCGGTTTTTAAAAAATTTTCCCAATCCTGAAGCATTTTACCCTTCATTACGCGTGGAAATTTATGCTGGCTGCCTAATTTCCCTTTCAGTTCCATGAACTTCATAAAAGTTTCCGGGGCCATTACCTCGATGAAGACTTCTTTTAAAGCGCTGGTTCTTTCTGTTGCGTAATCGTCATTTATTTCCTTTAGCTTGTTATCAATAAACGTTATCAGCTCGTCTTTGTTCACAGAATCAGCAGTTGCTACATACCATCTGTGGGCAAAATAGGCTTCATAGGGAAAGCCGACCACAGTATATTCCTGTATGCTTATGTTAAAATGATCATTGGCATCCTGTATGGCGCGGTTCATATTTTCCACGCTGAGGTGCTCACCAACAAGACTTAAAAAATGCTTGGTACGTCCTGTGATCACTACCTCCGCTTTTTCCTTGTCCAGGAACTTTATGGTGTCGCCAATAAGATAGCGCCAGCTGCCGGCATTAGTGCTCATCAGCAAGGCATATTCTTTCCCTACCTCCACTTCATCAATCAGTTTTGCCTCCGGATTGTCTACAATTGAGCCGTCTGCATCAAAATTGCAGTTGTCGAAAGGCACAAATTCAAAAAAGATATTGTTATTGGTAACCAGCTGCATACCACGGTCTTCCTTCATTTTATAGCCGATGAAACCTTCGCTGGACAAATAATTCTCTACATATACAATAGGCCGGCCCAGTAATTTGTCAAAGGATTTTTTATAAGGTTCAAATGCAACTCCTCCATGTACAAAAACGCCAAAATTTGGCCATATTTCGTGAATATTAGCCAATTTATACCGCTCTATAACCATTTCCATGCACATCTGACACCAGGCTGGTACACCTACAATGTATCCGATATCCCATTTGTGGGCATTATCTACAATTTCATTCAGCTTCTGGTTCCAGTCTCCTATAGCTGCAATCCTGCCACCCGGCTTATAAAAGGTCTGGAACCAAAAAGGCCGTTTTTTTGCCAAAATGCCGCTAAGATCGCCCGCAAACCAGCCTGCTTCGCCTTTTTGCAGATTAGTAGCGCCCCCGATGATCAGAAAGTCTTTTGTAAGGGATCTTTTATTAGCCTGCTTGTATCCAAATACGCTGATGAGCTGCTTTATATAGTTGATGGTATTGCTTTTGAGCAGGTCCTCTGTTACCGGAATGTATTTACTGGCCGCTTCCGAGGTGCCCGAGCTTAATGCATAATATTTGATCTTTCCCGGCCAGGTAATATCGGGTTTGCCTTCCAGTGTTTTGACCCACCATTCATTATAGATTTTAGTATAATCAAAAATGGGTACATTCTTTTGAAAGCTTTTTTCTAAGCCTCTGGAAAGCAATATTTTATCAAAGTGATAGTGTTGGCCAAATTCCGTAAATCTTGCCTTGCCTAACAGCTTTTTCAACACTTTCCGCTGCTGTGATTTTGCATTGCGTTTGGGAAGACGCAAGGCGCTGGCAATCGATCGGGGTATTCTAATATCTATTATTGATGCCATATCTTCATACTACACAGGCTGGCAAATATATTGCTTTTTACCAGACACCGGAGTGAATAATAATCAGGAGCTGTACCCTGGTAAAAATCAATCAGTGCGCTTTTTTTCAAAAAACAGGGGTCAATACCACAGTTTTCGCTTTGCCGCGTATACAAGTTACTATAAAACCAATAAAAACAGTACGATTATACGTTAAAACAGGAAATATTGATCTTAACCACCTTTTATAATGCTCAACCCGCTGTAAAAGTGTATAAAAGGATGCCTGCTTTCTGTAACAAGAGTAATGATCCTGGAAAAGGAAAGATCCTGTTCACAGAAATAAACGGCCGCCGCAGGGTTTTGTTTTAAGAACTGCGCTAGTTCCGGATCTTCCGGGCCGACAATAACAGGACCAGGGGTTATATTCTGTGCATGGGTTGAGAAAGAGGCAAGCAGGGACCGGGCGGTGCTTTCCTTTCCGATAATAATAAGGGGCGGGGCAGCTGTTGCGGTGTTTACATCCGGGGCGGGCTTCAGTTTGGTGAATAAAGCCTTTAACCCGGCATGGCTCCAGATGCCTGTATGGATCAGCCCCCGAAATACTGTTTTTGATAATCCGGAATAATGCTTGTTTACAAAAATGCTCATGGCCTGGTAAAAATTCTTTACATACGTCAGGCTGCTTTTACTGGTGCTTTCACCTTTGAAATGGATAATCGGCGGCCTGGCAAGGTAATAATTTTTTAAACCGGTAAGATGAACCCGGTAGCTAAGGTCCACGTCTTCTCCGTACATAAAGAAGGCCTCATCAAAGCCTCCTGTTCTTTCCAGCACTGCTTTGGGGATCATCATAAAAGCGCCGGCAAGGATTTCCACAAAGTGATCCCTGTTAGCTGCAAGATGGCCCATATAGTAACTATCAAAAAAGCGGGAGCCGGGGAAAAAGCGGCTGACCCCGGAAAGTTTGAAGAAAGAGGCCCTTAAAGAAGGTTGCCCTCTTTTGGATTCTTTTAAGAAATGACCGCTGCCGTCATACATTCTTATTCAAAGGGCGCCCACCTCTCTCTTTTTTGTAAAAATGCCGAGGCAGGTTTCAAAACAGTTTTCCGGAACCAATGTATCAGGATTCAGGAATAAAATATAAGCGCCTTTGGCGATGGCCAGGCCCTGGTTACAGGCGCTACCAAATCCCCGGTTCTCTTTATTGATGACCCATATTATTTCCGGGAAAAGAGGGGAAAGGTAGCTGAAGCTTCCATCAGAAGAACAATTATCGATAACAATAATTTCAGCAGGAACATTCTTTATTGCCCGCCGTACCGAATGGAGGCAATGCTCTAAAAAATATTTTACATTATAGTTTACGATAATTACAGATAAGGTCATTTTCAGTTTTGTCAGAAGCCAGGCACAAAATAAATGAATTAAGCGCAAGGGGCAAAGAAGGAGTCGTAAAGACGGAAGCCGGGAAAACCGCTGCCGGGATACCGGAAACCCGATTGTTCA
>DASVMC010000694.1:0-2623 GCA_036384555.1 Niabella sp.
GATCTATTGTCCATGTTGCCATAGTTTTATAATTTTTAGTGATTTAATAGAACACAAAATTAATACCCTTGCACGGGCAACAAAATAATCTATGTTAAGATTACAGGTTAAGATTTTGTAAATAGCCCATTAATACGGATGGGTATTCAGGCATTCGTAGTCATTATCCCGTATTGGTTTGGGTTCGCTGGGTTGATCTGTTTCAGTAAATGGATCGGAAAATTTTACCGGAACATCCGGGTTCCGGGAAAAGGCATTCTATTTCATAAAAATGTACGTTTTGTGGGTCGTGATCCATAAATAGTACATCGCTGCCAGTTCTCGTAACCTGTTAATTATCAGATCGTATAGCTTTTATGGAAAAAGAGCCGCCAGTTTATTTTGGAGATCCGCTCCTCTTAAGCCTTCCCCAATCACTTTTCCCTGCGGATCAACCAATATATTAAAAGGGATAGCATTAATGCCATAAAGGGGCACTACTGCGGACTCCCATTGTTTCAGATCGCTCACCTGGGACCAGGTCAACCGGTCATTCCGGATCGCATTTTTCCAGTCATAATCATCTTTGTCCAGTGAAACACCCAGTATTGTAAAGCCCTTGTCTTTATATTTTGTATAAGCGGCAACAATATTGGGGTTTTCTGCACGGCAGGGCCGGCACCAGCTCGCCCAGAAATCAACCAGTACGTATTTTCCGCGAAAAGAGCTTAAAGCAACGGGTTTACCTGCTGCATCCGGCAGTGTGAAATCCGGGGCCTGCTTTCCGACGAGGGATTTGTTTTTTTCGGCTTCACGTGCCTGTTGCAGATTTAGTTTTAAACCGGCCACAGCTACATGATTCGGGTATTTTTTTGTAAGATCATCTATTAAAGAAAATACAAGATCATCTTCCAGGGGTTTCAGGCCCAGCTCCGGGTTATTGGCAGAAGACTGGTAAAAACCTAACTGGAAAATAGACAAAGCCGGATTGCTCGCTTTTTTTATTTCCCCAAGCGCATATTCCCTGAGCTCGACCCCTTTCTGATCCCTGTCCGCCCTGATCTTGGCAATAGTGCTGTCTGCAATTTTCGGCACATGCTGCAAACTATCTATCTTATGCGTATCATTAACAACAGGTATCAGCTTATTCTGAAAGGTGAACAGGTATTCTTTCATAACCTGGCTGGCCGGTGAGTTCCTGATTTCATAGCCTTCCGGAAACGATGGGTTTAATTTACTCATGGTAATGCTTATATCCACTGCAGGGACATCGTTGATCACAGAGGCTACAGGATACTCCAGCTGCCCCAGCCGGAGATTATAGATCACGTCTTCGGTCGCTTCCGTTTTCAACGTAAATTTTCCATTTTCCACCGCTGCCGAATCTACAATTACAGGCTGCATAGAGCCTACGGGAACTTCTTCCAGATACATTTTCTTTTCCTGGGTATTGGCAATCGCTCCGTTAATAGTGAAGGTTTTTTGATGCTGATCCTTACATCCTGTAAACAGGATCGCCAAAAACGCTATACAGGTTAAATATTTCATTTTATAAAATTATACAGACATAAGACCTGTCAGTTTATAAACCTTACAGGTCTTTATTTTAATTTTTCCAGCAATAGCTCGTTGGTTTTTTTAGGATCAGCCTTCCCTTTTGTCTGCTTCATTACTTCTCCTACAAAAAGGGCTAACAAACCTTTTTTTCCTTTTTTATAGGCCGCTACTTTATCAGCAAAACGTTCCAGTACCGCATCGATCACCGGTTCCAGGTCTGCTGTATCTGACTGCTGGATCAGGTTATTTTTTTCTGCCAGGGCCAGAGGGGCTGTATCCGGATGCTGTAACAATAATTGAAACAGTTTTGTAGAAGCAATGGAAAAGCTCACTTTTCCCGATCCTACGGCGTCAATCAGGCCCGCTATCTGCGCCGGTTTTAAAGGGAACCCGCTTATGGAGGCATTATTTTCATTCAGCCAGTTTTTTACGGGACCCAGGACCCAGTTGGCGGCGGCTTTATAATTCCTGCACTCCTGAAGGATGCTTTCAAAATAATCAGCGATCTCCCGTTCTTCCGTAATTACCTGGGCGTCGTATTCCGGCAGCTGGTAGGCAGTAGTATATTTGTGCATGCGTTCTGCCGGCAAAGCGGGGATACTGCTTCTGATATCCGCAATATAGGCATCCGTTAAATCAAAGGGCGGCAGGTCCGGATCCGGGAAATAACGGTAATCTTCTGCATCTTCTTTATCACGGATGGCAAAAGTAGTTCCGTTCCCTGCATCAAAACTGCGGGTTTGCTGACGGATAGTGGCTCCTTTTTCCAGCAGGTTCATTAACCGGTCTGCCTCAAAATCAATTGCTTTTTTTACATTCCGGATGGAATTGAGGTTTTTTACCTCTACCTTGGTGCCCAGTTCACTGGCACCCTTCAGGCGTACGGAAATGTTCGCATCACAACGCAGACTGCCTTCTTCCATGTTTCCGTCACACACATCTAAATAACGTACCAGCTTACGCAATTCGGTAATATAGGCAAATGCTTCCTCACTGCTGCGGAGATCCGGCTCGGTAACAATTTCTACCAGGGGAGTGCCCGCCCGGTTATAATCCACTGCCGTATTGCTTGCGTCTACATCATGCA
>DASVMC010000695.1:0-6849 GCA_036384555.1 Niabella sp.
AAAAATATTCCCCTGGGCGTTGGAGCTCTATCACCAGGCCGTCGGCAACTTAGGTGAAAAAGAGGTAAGAGAAGCGCTTTCCCTCCTGAAACAAATGATTACAAATCTCTGTTGAAATATAAAATGAGAAAAAATGAGAACAATACTTGTACCGGTTGATGCGACATCAACTTCTGAAAATGCGGTGAAATTTGCTGCTGAATGGGCAAGCCAATACGGTTATGAGCATATACTGCTGCTGAAAACGTCTTATGAGTCCCTGTTTGATTATGTAGCCATCGCTGACGGCTATGCGCTTGTTAATGAAGAGAGCGTAAGCAGCCGGCAGGAAAATACAGCAATGATAATGGAACATTTACGCAGTATAACTGCTGAAACAGCACCTTCGATAAAAGTTACAACGACAATCAGCGAAATACCACTCCTGCGCAGCACTATTGATCTCATAAAAAATGATGCATCAATTGAATTGGTTATTTTAGGAAGTGATGATAAAGAGGTTTCTAATGATAGCTTTGTTGCCGCTAATATCATACCTATTGCAAGAACCAGCCCCGTAAAAACGCTGATCGTTCCGAATGGGTATAGCTACAGGACTATTAAAAACGTAGTTGTTCCCTGTGATATACACCGCATCGCAAATCTGGAAAGACTTTCCAGGTTCAGAGCTGTGCTGAAGCAGGAAAACGCCCGGTTACTGCTTTTAAATGTGGCTACAAAAGAGGATTCGAAGATAACAGATGCTATAAAGAAAGAGTGGGAGCACAATCTGCATCAATATTTCGCTGATGTTCCCTATAGTATTCATTATTCCTTTGACAAGAATATTATTAATGGTATCCTTTCTTTTACAATAGCCAACAAGGCAGACCTGATCATTGCATTGCCGGGTAAGCATAGCTTTTTGTACTACCTGGCCAACAGGAGTATTTCCGAGGGTATTTACCAAAACGTGCATCAGGCGGTGCTGATATTAAAATAATAACATTAGTGCGACAAAAACAAATAGAACTACGGATGATTTGTCTCTATGTGATTACTAGTAGCATTCAAAGATAGTTTGGCAACAGTGAGTGCTTTTATTCAATTATTGAAAATCGGTTCTAATACAGAAAAACCGATCTTTGCGGGCAGTGCCTGATGTTAAAATAAGTATTGGAATGCAGTATAAGCTTCTGTTTTTCTTTCTATTGCTGAATACGGTTGTGCCTTGCTTTGGTGAGACCAGTACCGTATTAAAGTCGCCGGATAACAAAACCGTATTCCGCCTTTTTATAAATGAGGACGGAAGTATGAACTACACGGTATCCTATATGGGAAAAAAAGTAGTGGA
The DNA here is from genome assembly GCA_036384555.1 of Niabella sp. GTDB lineage: Bacteria > Bacteroidota > Bacteroidia > Chitinophagales > Chitinophagaceae > Niabella. Next base: position 1,334 of record DASVMC010000695.1, read on the forward strand.
CCCTTCTGCACTGGGAGTGGAGAACTGGCAGAACGGGTTACGGCTTTTTGCTACCCGATTTTTTTCAAAAGATAACTGGTGGACGCCTGTATTCGGGGAACGGAACAGGGTGCACGACCGGTACCGGGCTGCCGTTTTTAGCTTTCAGCAAAAGGAAGGCTCGGCGCAGGCGATGCAAATAGAGGTGCGGGCCTATAATGAAGGCATTGCATTCCGTTATTATTTCCCGCAAGGCAATAACGGAGTACAAACGATTAGCATCCGTAAAGATCTTACAGAGTTCAGTTTGCCTGAAGGAACGCAAGCCTGGTTCACTGATCATGCACAGGGAAGTTACCGGCTGTTGCCGCTGAGCAAATGGCCATCTGAGGCGGAACGGCCACTTACACTACAGTTAAAAAATGGCCTGTATGCAGCAGTGACAGAAGCGGAAGTGGTCGACTATTGCCGGACAAAATTTGTATTGCATCCAGCAAAACAGAACACTATTGCCTGCTCCATGTTTGATCAGGTGGTGTTGCCAACCCCGTTTGCTACTCCCTGGCGGGTCATTATGGTTGCACAAAGACCTGCAGAACTCCTGGCAAATAATGATTTATTGCTGAACCTTAATCCGCCCTGTGCGATTACAAATACAGGCTGGATAAAGCCCGGGAAAGTAATGCGGGAAATAACGCTTTCTACAAACGGGGCTAAGGCCCTGGTGGATTTTGCTGTGAAAAGACATCTGCAATATATCCATTTTGATGCAGGCTGGTATGGACATGAGTATGATACTGCAGCTGATGCAACAAAGGTAAGCGTAGATCCCAAAAGGAACCCGGTGAACGACCTGGATCTGCAGGAAGTGATCCAATATGCAAAGAAAAAGGGCATTGGGGTCTTTCTGTATGTTAATCAGATCGCCCTGGCCAGACAACTGGATGTGTTATTGCCGTTATATCAAAAATGGGGTGTAGCGGGCATTAAGTTCGGCTTTGTAAATGTGGGCTCCTTTCAATGGACCCGATGGCTGCATGATGCGGTAAGGAAATGTGCACAGCACCAACTGATGGTAGACATTCATGACGAATACCGGCCTACCGGTTTCAGCAGAACCTATCCGAACTTGCTCACACAGGAGGGGATAAGGGGAAACGAAGAGATGCCGGATGCAACCAATAATGCGGTGCTTCCCTTCACCCGTTTTTTAGCCGGCGCGGCTGATTATACCATCTGTTATTACCACCGGCCGGAGTTAAAGCCAAAGCTGGCTGAAACACAGAACCCGAGAGTGCTTAAGACAACTGCAGGGCACCAGATGGCTTTATCCGTGGTCTATTACAGCCCTTTGCAGTTTCTGTATTGGTATGACCGGCCGGAAGACTCCAAAGACGAACCGGAGCTGGAATTCTTTGACCATGTTCCGACCGTGTGGGATGATACAAAGGTGCTGGATGGGGAAATTGGTCAGTATGTGACCATTGCCCGCAGGAACGGCAATGAATGGTTTGTCGGATGTATTACGAACAATGCCCCCAGGGATATTAAGATCAATTGTTCATTTCTTACGCCGGGTAAGAAATACAGGGCTTCTGTTTATTACGATGATCCTGCTTCGCCGGTGCGTACCAAAATGTCTGTAAAGCAGATAGCGATTGATGCGGCTTCCGTACTGGATGCTTCTTTGCTTCCTTCGGGCGGCCAGGCGATCTGGATCACACCGGTTAACAAATGACGCTGAATGCTCTTAAATGAAAACGATTCCTATTCGATAACGGAATATATGAACAGAAGCATAATAAACACGATGTGGTTTTTTTGTTTTAAGACGGCTCTTTACTGATCAAAAGTCGTATCTTGAATATGCGTTTATGCGCAATTGCTTGCCTTTCCGGTCAGGCGGTCATGTGGCGGGGTCGGTAAAAATAAATGCATGAAAAAAGTAATCAGTACATTGATTGGCTTGCTGAGCGTGGTGCTGCTCCAGGCCCAGGAATACAGTCAATACCCCATGTGGAATGCTTCCCTGCCTATGGAGCAGCGCGTGAACGACCTGGTTAGCCGGCTGACCCTGGAAGAAAAAGTAGCTCAGATGATGAATGAAGCCCCTGCAGTACCCCGTTTGGGTATACCAGCTTATGACTGGTGGAATGAAGTACTGCATGGTGTTGGCCGCACCCCTTACAGAACTACTGTGTTCCCCCAGGCTATTGGTATGGCAGCAACCTGGGACACTGTTGCTTTAAAGCAGATGGCCCGCTACTCGGCGATGGAAGGCCGCGCTATTCATAATCTTGCAGTAAAGGAGGGCAAAACGGGCGACCGGTATAAAGGGCTCACTTACTGGACACCCAACATTAATATTTTCCGGGATCCCCGCTGGGGACGCGGGCAAGAAACCTATGGGGAGGATCCTTTTTTAACAGCCCGGCTGGGCAGCGCCTTTGTGCGGGGGCTGCAGGGTGATGATCCAAAATACTTGCTGGCCGCTGCCTGTGCCAAGCATTATGCCGTACATAGCGGACCTGAAGCATCAAGGCATACAGATAATTTTGCACCTTCGGCCTATGATCTGTGGGATACCTATCTGCCGGCTTTCCGGGAGCTGGTGCTGCATGCGAAAGTAGCCGGCGTTATGTGCGCGTATAATGAATTATATGGTCAGCCCTGTTGTGGAAATGATTTGCTGATGAACAATATATTGCGTCACCAATGGAAGTTTACCGGGTATGTAACCAGCGATTGCGGCGCTATTGATGATTTTGTACGGCAACATAAAAGTCATAAGACGAACCTTGCTGCTGCCGTTGATGCTGTAGGTCATGGCACAGATGTGGAATGTGGTAACACAGTATACCGCACATTGGTGGATGCGGTAAGAACGGGACAGATCCCCCAGGCACAGATTGATCTTTCGCTGAAACGGCTGTTTATGATCCGCTACCGGTTGGGTATGTTTGATCCGGCCGATAAGGTGCCTTACAGCCAGCTTCCGATGAGCACCCTGGAAGCACCGGAACATAAAGCCCTTGCACTAAAAATGGCGCGTGAGTCAATAGTATTGTTGAAAAATAGCGGGCTGTTACCGCTTAACAAAAAGATAAAGAAAGTAGCTGTTATCGGACCTAATGCCGATAATCGCGTTGCCGTTCTTGGAAACTATAATGGCTATCCCAGCCGGATCGTTTCCGTGCTGGAAGGAATAAAGGAAAAACTTGGCACAGCTGCTGATGTGTTGTATTTGCCTGGGATCGGTCATACTACAGACACCCTGTTTACCCCGGATGCAGACAGCTCCTTTTTCACCTATGAAGGACAACCGGGATTTGGAGTGCAATATTTTAATAATGAAAACCTGGAAGGAATGCCGGTTGCATCCGGAAACGCAAATGTATTGAATAGCTCCTTTAGCCAGGGCCAGTCTCCGGCAACGGGTGTAGCCGCGGCTCATTATTCAGCGCGCTACAGGAGCAGCTTTTCAGTACCTGCGGATACAACACTGCAATGGCAGCTGGAAGGGGATGACGGGTACCGGTTATATATTAACGACAGCCTGGTAGCAGACAGCTGGACGGAAAGCCAGGGAATACGGAATATTAAATGGACGGCGCGAAAGGGAAAGAATTATAAGCTGGTAGTGGAACACCGGCAAAATGAGGATGCCGCTTCTATCCGTTTACAACAGGGCAGTTACCGGAAGGCAGATATGAAGGCAATTGCACAACAGGCTGCAGCGGCTGATGTGATCATCTATGCAGGCGGCATTTCCCCGGAGCTGGAAGGAGAACAAATGTGGGTCAATGCCAGGGGCTTTAATGGGGGTGACCGCACCACCATTATGCTGCCCGAAGTACAGACACAGCTCTTAAAACAATTACAGGCAACCGGCAAGCCTGTGGTCTTTGTAGTGTTTACCGGCAGTGCCCTTGCAATTCCCTGGGCGCAAAAAGAACTCCCCGCCATCGTCAACGCCTGGTATGGCGGCCAAAGTGCAGGCACAGCAGTGGCCGATGTCTTATTCGGGGACTACAATCCTTCCGGCCGGCTGCCGGTCACTTTCTATAAAAACGATGAAGCGCTCGCTGATTTTAAAAGTTATGATATGGCGGGCAGAACATACCGGTACTTTAAACAGGAAGTACTATATCCTTTTGGCTTTGGATTGAGTTATACAACATTTAGTTATGCGGATATGCAGATTCCTGCAAAAGCCAAAAGAGGAACGCCTGTCGTTGCTGCCGCCCGCGTTACCAACACCGGAAAGTATGATGGTGATGAAGTCGTGCAGCTTTATCTGTCTTTTACAGATGTAAACGGAAAAGCGCCGCTTCGGGCATTAAAAGGATTTCAGCGTATTCATCTGAAAAGCGGAGAGAGCAGGCTGGTGCGTTTTGTATTGAGGCCGGAAGCACTGCAATTGATCAATGAAGCGGGTAAAAGTTATGCGCCCTCCGGAAAACTGTCGGTTAGTATAGGAGGCGGACAGCCGGTACAAAGTATGGCGGGCGGACCAAACACAGTACGACAACAAATGCTTATTTATTAAGAAAGATCAAAGAACTTTTGGGTTATAAACAGAAAGGCATTCCTGTACGCTGATAAAGGTTTCCCGGCAGCTACCGTCCTGAACGAAAATCCGCTGTGGATTTTGGATGGATACCAGGGTTGTGTTCTAAGCGATCCTTGTTCCTGAAAGATTTGGTATCTTTATAGAGCCAATCTTTATGTCTTATGGAGTTAATATTTCAATCGGAGCATCTGGAGCTTCGTTATAACCAAAACAGGGATATTATCATGGGCAGTTGGAAGAACTGCGATAATGCTGAAAAACTGCAGGAGGGTATCCGGAGCTATAAAACTATTTTTGAGAAAATCATCCCGGAAAGAATAGTGTGGGATGAAACGGGACTGCAATATGCAATGCCCCAGAAAGTGCAGGACTGGATACTCGATTTTTTAGATATACCAGCCTGCCGGCATGGTATTGATTACAAAGTAGCACATATATTGAGCCCGGATATGTATGCAAACTTATCTTTAATGGATATGTATACAGAGGGGAGGACAACATTTACCCCGCGTTTTTTTGCGCATGAAAGTGCCGCGTTCAAATGGGTGGATGCGGTGATTCATCCAACATCTGTACAAAAAGCGGACGAACCGGAATGGAAGATCGAGCAGTTTATCAAAGAGCATAAAGCCCGCATTACGATCGATATGGACCTGGATGAGCTTCCGCTCTACCTGTTCGAATTTAAAAAAATGCTGCAGAACCGGCGATTCTATGCCGACAGTATAAGGCGTTTTTCCCTGCTTACACCCAGGGAGAAATTTGTGCTGGCCCTTATCATCAGGGGAAAAGCCAATAAGGAGATCGCGGATATTACCGGTACCTCCTGTGAAACGGTAAAAACACACCGCCGTAACCTGCTCCGGAAACTGGAGTGCCGCAATATGGCCGACCTGATGCGGTATCATGTGTTCCTGTGATAGGTCATTACCCCGGATGTTGCACAGCAAACAAGCCTGGCAAT
>DASVMC010000696.1:0-5714 GCA_036384555.1 Niabella sp.
AAGGATTCCGCTTTTATGATCTGGTAAGATGGAAACTTGGTAAGCTAATGGAGATGCCCTGGGATGGTTTTTACGTTCCCGCTTTAGATACGCCTATAGACCTAAATGAAGATGGAACAATGGATGTAGTCTTTTATCAAACAAAACCAGCAACGACATTACCTGGTGTAACTTATATAAATGTTGCTCCAACAATAAGCGCCGGCGTAAATCCACAGCAGCTATCAAACGGTACCAGCGGAGAACTCACGTGGCTTAAAAATGCGGCGCGCCAATTTGCAGATAAAAATTATCTTTACCCGATTCCACAAACAGATTTACAACAAAATCCGAAATTGCTTCAAAACCCAGGATGGGATTAATATACATTATGAAAAAGAAACTATTATTTTTTATTACCTGCCTGATGGTTTATTATGCAGGTAAAGCACAACAATTGAATGTGGCCACTTATAATCTTCGTTATGACAATCAGGGAGATACCGGCAATTTATGGAAAGACCGGTCGGCCGCCGTTATCAGCCTGATCCGTTTTCATGATTTTGATGTATTTGGCACCCAGGAAGGATTAAAAAATCAATTAGATGATATCAGTGCTCACCTGCCCGGATACGCCCGCTATGGCAAAGGGCGTGATGATGGCGGCGATAAAGGAGAGCACTCGGCTATTTTCTATAAAAAAGACAAGTATACCCTGATCAGGTCGGGAGATTTCTGGTTATCAGAAACCCCTGATAAGCCCGGCAAAGGCTGGGATGCCAAATGCTGCAACCGCATTTGCTCCTGGGTACAGCTAAAAGAAAATAAAACAGGAAAGCAGTTTTATTTCTTTAGCGTGCATTTTGACCACGAAGGCCAGATAGCCCGGGAAGAAAGCGCCAAACTGATCCTGAAGAAAATCAATAGCATTGCTGCAGGAAGCAACACCATCCTTGTCGGAGATTTTAACGGCAATCGCAGCTCAACGCCTTACCAGACGCTTGCCGGTTCTTCTCTTTTAAAGGATACTTATAAAAATGCAAAAGAACCTTACGAAAACAACGGATCCTTTAATGCTTTCGGCAAAACGCTCGACCGGAATGATGTTATCGATCATATTTTCATAAGCCAGAACGGGCAAGTGTCAAAGTGGGGGATCTTAACGGATACATATCGTGGAAAATTCCCCTCGGATCATTTCCCGGTGGAAACCTTTATCAGTTTTTAACCGATACTAAAAAACGGGGGCAGTTCATCCCCGTTTTTTAGTATGATACAGCGCTTCTTGCATAACGATCAGCTGCTGAGTTATCCGGCTTCCCGGTCATTCATAACCGGTTGCTGCAATTACTTTATCTTTGATGGAAAATAAATCAGTAGCTTCTCATGAAATATTTACCCCTTAATCCTGCAATTTTTATTAAGAACCGGAAGCGTTTTATCGATAAAATGGAGAAAAACTCCATTGCTATTTTTCTGGCCAATGATGAAATGCCGGAAAACGGCGACGCTCTTTATAAATACAAGCCTAACAGCAGCATCTTCTGGTTGTCGGGCATCACTCAGGAGAACACGATGGTCATTCTATACCCCGATCATCCGGACCCAAAATATCGTGAAGTACTGTTCCTTGTTCGCCCCAATGAATTAAAAGAGAAATGGGATGGCCGCCGGCTCCGGTCACAGGAAGCCACTGCCATCAGCGGTATGAAAACAGTGGTTTGGACAGATACGCTGGAAGGTCTTTTACAGGGCTGGATCCACTCTGCACAGAATATCTACCTGGATACGAATGAAAATGATCGTAAAGGTTCTTCAATTGAAACCCGGCACTATCGCTATATAAGTGAATTGCAGGCCCGGTATCCGCTGCACCGGTATTTAAGGGCCGCTCCTGTTATGAAAGAGCTGCGGGCTGTTAAAACACCGGAAGAAGTAGAAGTGATCAGAAAAGCGATCGCTGTTACGGAAACAACTTTCCGCCGACTGTTGCAATTTATTAAACCGGGCGTTTGGGAGTTTGAAATTGAAGCAGAAATCGTACATTCCTTTTTAAGTAACCGTGCAACCCGTGAAGGTTACTCAAGCATTATTGCCAGTGGTGATAACGCAAGAGTGCTCCATTACATCAGCAATGATCAGCAATGTAAAGACGGCGATCTGATACTGATGGACTTTGGCGCTGAATATGGCGGATACAATGCAGATCTTACAAGAACCGTTCCGGTTAACGGGCGGTTCACCAAGCGCCAACGTGCCGTATATGATGCCTGTTTAAGCATCCATCGCTATTGCGCTTCTGTTTTGAAACCGGGCATCACCATTGCCGGATATCATGAAAAAGTAGGAGATCAGGCCACCAAAGAGTTTATAAAGCTGGGACTCCTGACAAAAGCGGATGTAAAAAATGAAGATCCTGCAAACCGGGCTTACCGCAAATACCTTTACCATGGCATCAGCCACCATTTAGGTATTGACGTCCATGATCTTGCTCCTAATTTCTACACTCCTTTAAAAGCAGGAATGGTATTGACAATTGAACCGGGAATTTATATTGAAGAAGAACAAATGGGCATCAGAATTGAAAATAATTTTTTACTGACAAGAAGCGGAAACACCGACCTGATGAAAACAATGCCTATTGAGGCCGATGATATTGAGCAGCTGATGAACAGCTGATAACAGATCGACTCTGCAAGTGCGCATGGCAGGTTTGCCTCTTCTGCACACGGGTCCGTATCAGCAGAACCCTAACTATCAAGGTGGTTCATATGTAATTGCGTTTACCGGAGAAACGCCCGGTTTGTTATTATTCCCCCCCCTCCTCTTTCCAATTGTTTGGCACAATTTCAGAGCCGTTTCGCTCTTCAAATAAGGAAGGACCAGGAGCAAGGAATACCATTTTACCCACTGCTTTTACAGGTGTTCCGTAAATTGACCGGAAACGCTTGTGCCTCTTCCACTTGTCATTTTTTTGTCAGCAAATTAACCGTTAAGCGTTACCTTTGTGGGCAATTTAATCACCTTCTATAAGAAAATATGAACTGGTCTCAACTTTTTACTTCCGCAGTTGGTAAGAAAATTACCATGGCGCTGTCGGGAATTTTTTTAATCCTTTTCTTAATTGTTCATGCCGGATTAAATGCTTGTATATGGGCGAATGACCATGGCGTTATGTTTAACAAGGCAGCCCATTTTATGGGAGCTATGATTGTGCCCCGTGTACTTGAAATCGGTCTTTTTCTATTTTTCCTGATCCATATCATCCAGGGAATTGTTCTGGAGATCCAGAACCGCAGTAAAAGAGGTACCGGTTATGCCGTTAAAATGGGCAACAAAGGCAGTGCCTGGAACAGCCGGGCTATGGGCATACTGGGAGCTTTGATATTGATCTTCCTGGTGATCCATATCAGCGATTTCTGGATCCCCAGCCGTTTCGGAGGATTGGAGCCGATGTTCATAGACAATGCCACTAACCAGATCGTGCCTGCCGGAACCCCGGGTGGTAAAGAATATCACGATCTGTACGGAGAGATGCAACATCAGTTCACTCAATATCCATGGATTATTATTATCTATGAAATTGGGGTAATTGCGCTTTTCTGGCACCTGGTACATGGTTTCCAGAGCTCTTTCAGAACACTGGGATTAACCAACCATAAATATATTAACCTGATAAAAGGAACAGGTATTGTTTACTCCGTAATCATCTGCCTGGCATTTATGCTGATGCCGTTAAGCTTTTATTTCGGGTGGATCCAATAGATTTATCAGCAGGGGTTGAGGTTGGCATCCAGCTTCAAACGCTTACAAACAATCAGAAATTAGAAATCTCAAATCTCAAATCAGATATGCTTGATTCAAAAATACCTGCCGGAGCATTAGAAAATAAGTGGACCGATTACAAAGGACACTGTAAATTGGTCAACCCGGCTAATAAAAGGAAATTAGAAGTTATTGTCGTAGGAACCGGGCTTGCAGGGGCCTCTGCGGCGGCCGCCTTAGGCGAGCAGGGTTACCAGGTAAAGGCATTCTGCTTTCAGGATTCGCCCCGCCGTGCACATTCTATAGCCGCACAGGGCGGGATTAATGCTGCAAAGAATTACCAGAACGACGGGGACTCGGTTTTCCGTCTTTTTTATGATACCATTAAAGGAGGCGATTACCGCTCACGGGAATCAAATGTGCATCGTCTTGCTGAAGTGAGCGTGAATATTATTGACCAGTGCGTAGCTCAGGGAGTTCCTTTTGCGCGTGAATATGGCGGTTTATTAAATAACCGTTCCTTTGGTGGCGTGCAGGTAAAAAGAACCTTTTATGCAGCAGGCCAAACCGGCCAGCAGTTACTGATTGGAGCCTACCAGGCCCTGGAACGGCAAGTGGCATTGGGCAATGTAAAAATGTACAGCCGTCATGAAATGCAGGATATTGTAATGATTGATGGCAAGGCCAGGGGGATTATCACGCGCAATTTAATTACAGGGCAGCTGGAGCGTTTCTTTGGACATGCAGTTATTCTGGCATCCGGTGGTTACGGAAATGTATTTTATCTTTCCACCAACGCAATGGGCAGTAACGTTACTGCGGCCTGGAGGGCGCACAAAAAAGGAGCACATTTTGCAAACCCCTGCTTTACACAGATCCACCCTACCTGTATTCCTGTTTCCGGCGATCACCAGAGCAAGTTGACGCTGATGTCGGAATCCCTCAGAAATGACGGGCGGATCTGGGTGCCCAAAAAACAAAACGATAACCGTAAAGCCAACGATATACCGGAAGAAGAACGGGATTATTACCTGGAAAGAAGGTATCCTGCTTTTGGAAACCTGGTGCCCAGAGATGTGGCATCGCGCGCAGCAAAAGAACGTTGTGATGCGGGTTATGGTGTAGGCACCACCAGGCAGGCCGTTTATCTTGATTTTAAATACAACCTCATCAACAAATACGGTCGGGCAGAAGCCAATAAACATGGTATTCAAAACCCTGATACCGAAACATTGATCCGCCTGGGTAAAGAAGTGGTAAAGGAAGAGTATGGTAACCTGTTTGATATGTATGAAAAGATCACAGGGGAAAACCCATATGAAGTACCTATGCGCATCTACCCGGCAGTGCACTACACTATGGGAGGTCTTTGGGTGGATTATGAATTAATGACTAGCGTAAAAGGGCTCTTTTGCCTGGGAGAAGCTAATTTCAGCGATCATGGCGCCAACCGCCTGGGTGCCTCAGCCCTGATGCAGGGTCTGGCAGATGGGTACTTTGTGATTCCTTATACTATCGGCAATTACCTGGCTGATGAAATTGCAGTGAAACCGATTCCCGTTTCTGATCGTTCTTTTGTTGAAGCTGAGGCCCATGTAAATGATCGTATCAACCGTTTAATGAGCATTCAGGGAACTCAAACCGTGGAAAGCTTTCATAAACGCCTGGGTAAAATAATGTGGGAGAAATGTGGCATGGCGCGTAATGAAGAGGGACTTAAAGAAGCCATCCAGGAAATAAAAGACCTCCGGGCTGATTTCTGGAAGAATGTACGGATACCCGGCGGTATTCATGAAATGAACCCTGAGCTGGATAAGGCGAGCCGTGTGGCCGATTTTCTTGAACTGGGCGAATTGATGTGCATGGATGCGCTGGAACGTAAAGAAAGCTGTGGTGGTCATTTCAGGGAAGAAAGCCAGACACCCGACGGGGAGGCATTGCGTCATGATGATGAATACATGTATGTTTCA
>DASVMC010000697.1:0-6795 GCA_036384555.1 Niabella sp.
TTTGCCAGCGAGGGCTTTAAAGAGGAGTTAGGAATATCCGAGTTATTGATAAGGCCCTGCGGTAACCCGTTAAAAGTAGTGCCGGCAAAGATATAGCTCAGCTGTGTCTGGTAAGGACCGGTGGCTTGTCCCACTTCCGCATAGCCGGCTCTCAGTTTTCCGTAGCTGAACCAGTCGTTGGGTTTCAGCAGCTCGGAGAATACAAAGGAACCGCTTACAGAAGGATAAAAAACGCCGACTTTATTAGCAGTGCCAGGTGTAGCCAGCGTCGAAAACCAGTCGTTCCTTCCGGAGCCGGTCAGGAACAGGTAATTTTTATAGGCAAAATCCAGGGTGCCATATACGCTTTGTACTTCCTGGTCAGAAGGCAGGTAATAGACTGTTTTTACAGAGGTGTTCAGGATATTATAGACAAAGGGGACCAAAAATGTTTCTCCGTGATTTTCATACTCCGCTGATTTTGTACGGCGATAGCTGGCGCCCAAGTTGGGGGTTATGGTCAGATCCGGCGAAACCTTAAACTCTTTTCCTGCAAGAAGATCTGCATTCAGGTCCCTGTAATTGCTGTTATACTCAGACATAGAGCCTTTGGGGCGGTATGCGGTACCGGTTGGGACCACTGATAAATAGTGATCGTTATAGTTATCCATCCCCGCGCGGCCCTGGAGGAACAGCCCGTTGTCAAAATTGTAACGGAGCCGTACAGATGAGATCAGCCGGTTCCGTTCCGTGTTGTTGACAAATTTTTCAGCGGCGAACCAGGGATTGGTGGCATTTACGGTAGGAGAATAAGCCAGTTCAGATCCATCCGGGTTGGTGGCTTTTTCAAGCGTCCGCACATCCACACTGGTCGGCAGGAACATTACATTGTAATTGGAATTACCGGACGGATCGCTGAGCAGTGGCCGGTTTTTGGCCTGTTCAAGAATATAATTGGCGTGTACATCTACCAGAAATCTGGGGGTTAAGTTATAATTCGTAGAGAGGTCGAATGTCTGCCGGTTAATGCCGCTGTTGGGAACAATAGACCGGTTGGTCAGATCACTGGCCGAAAAGCGGATCGAGCCTCCGTTGAACGTACGGTCCAGAGCAAGCGTATTGGTAAAGGTTCCCCCGGTTCTGTAAAAGTTTTGAAGGTTGTTTTTCTGAGCTGTATAGGGCCGTGTATCACCGTCAAACTGTACCACGGGGCTGCCATCCAGCTTGCCTCCCCAGCTGGATTGGCCGGACTGAAAAGCTACCAGCTGTGAGGTCGGTTTCAGGTTATTGGCGCCCTGCCCGTAAACATATTGCCAGTCCGTCAGGTCCATCACTTTCTCTGCCACATAGTTGGAGTTCAGCTCTATGCTGTTCGATTTGGCGGTTTTGGTAGTGATTAAAATAACGCCTGCTTTTGCGCGATAGCCATACAATGCGGATGCTGCGGCACCCTTTAATACAGAGATGTTTTCAATATCATCCGGGTTGATATTGCTCATGGCATCCCCCAGGTCCGGAACATTGGAATACTGGCTGCCATCAGAAGAATTGGGCTGGTTTTCTATCGGGATACCGTTAATGACATACAACGGCTGATTGGTTTGGGTTAAACTGGAAATACCCCGGATAACGACATTGGAGGAAGCGCCGGGCCCACCGGCTATACCGCTCACGTTTACGCCGGCTACTTTTCCTTCCAGGGAGTTCAGCACATTTACTTCCCTTGCCTGTGTGAGGTCTTTTCCGCTTACCTCACTAACAGCGTATCCAAGAGCCGCTTTTTGTCGCTTTAGGCCCAGGGCTACCACCACAACTTCATTCATTTCATTGGTGGTTTTATTTAAATAAATGGTAAGAAAGGAATCAGTGGCCGTAGTTTCCTGTTGACTGTAGCCAACGTAAGAGACAACAAGCAAAGGAGCTGCCGTTGCAGATCGGATGGAGAATGAACCGTCTTTTTTTGTGGTAATACCCTGTTCTGTGCCTTTAATACTTACGGATACACCATTTAATGGGGTACTGTCTGCAGCGTCCAGCACTTTACCGGTAATTATTGCAGGTTGGGCATAAACGGAATGCGCCATACAGAAGCCAATAACAACCAGTGTTATGTAGCGGAAATGTTTCAGATGCATATTGTTGATGTTATAAATAAAAAATAAAAACATGTCTGAACGAGATGCCGCACATAAATTAAGAGACTGCTTCCGTACCGGCCGGCTGCAGGGCAAGTGTCCGCCGGATGGCAAAAGGAAATGTGTTGCGCTGCCCGTTCCGCGGAAGTAGCTTAATGAATAATTTATGATTGACAAAACACCATCTGTCCCAAATAGGACCGATTCAATAGCTTCATTCTGTTTACAGGCGGAGCATGGCTTATGTTAGACCCGCCTTTGTAATCCTTTTTACACTGTTGCTGTTTTGTGATAGAAAGTTATAATAAAAATGCATAAAAACGCAAATATTTTATCAATATTTTTTTAGAAAAATTTAAAATGCCTGTATTTACTGGTATTTATGGAGTTTGTTGGAATGGGAAATAATGATAGTATTTGCCGTTTTTTTATTTGTGTCAATATAAAACGCATAAAAACGCTAATGAAAAAGATGAATACGCATTACTTGAAGATCTGTTGACAAAGCCCTTTCAAAAAGAGCGAACGGATATTTCCCTGCTTTATGTAATTTTAAGCGCAATAAATGATTTGCCATATCTGTTCAATCTGAAACAATGAAAAGAAAAAAATTTATTCAACAAACTGCCATGGGCGCGCTGGCATTTACGATTGTACCCCGCTCTGTTTTAGGTGGCAGGGGCCATGTAGCGCCAAGTGACCGTATTCAGCTGGGGTATATCGGTTTGGGAAAACAGTCGCATCACCTGGTAAATGCCATTAATGGTCCCAAAGAAACAGCAGTGCTTGCCGCCTGTGATGTGGATGCAAAAAAGCTGGATTACTTTACCGGGCTGGCGCAGAAGGCCAATGAAAAAAAAGGAAATGCTGCAATAAAAGGGTATAAGCATTACCGGGAACTGCTGGAGCGGAAGGATATTGATGCAGTGGTAATTGCAACGCCTGATCACTGGCATGCGCAGGTAGCTGTTGATGCTGCAAAAGCAGGAAAGGATATTTATTGCGAAAAACCTTTGGCGCTGACCATTGCGGAGGGACGTGCAATGGTCAATGCAACACGCAAGTATAAACGTGTTTTTCAAACAGGAAGCATGCAGCGCTCTTCTTATAATTTCAGGCAGGCTGCCGAGCTGGTTACAAACGGATATATCGGTAAGATCTCTGAGATCAATGTTTCCGTTGGCGAACCGGTAAAACAGTGTGACCTGCCAACGGAGCCAACGCCCGATTATATTGACTGGGATCTCTGGATCGGGCCATCCTTTTACAGGGGATATAACACCATACTGGCGCCGTCTGTTGATGCAAAAGAATGGGCCTGGTGGCGCGGCTATGCAGGGTTTGGCGGCGGCTACATTACAGACTGGGGCGCGCACATGTTTGATATTGTGCAATGGGCATTGGGCATGGATCATTCCGGCCCCGTCAAATTTATTCCGCCTAAGGAACCCGCTGCAAAAGAAGGATTGTCTTTTATATATGCGAATGGCATCAAAGTCAATCATAAAAACTGGGGTGAAGGTAATGCGATCCAGTTTATTGGTGACAGGGGGAAAATAGAAGTGAGCCGGGGATTTTTAAGAACCACGCCCGAGAACGGAGCACAGCTTACATTTAAAGCGGGCGACAAACGGTTATATTTTAGTGATAACCATTATCAGGATTGGGTAGACGCCATAAAGAAACGCTCAAAGCCCATTTGCGATGTGGAAGTGGGGCACCGCACTGCTACTGTTTGTAATGCCGTAAATATAGCGTACGAGCTGCAAAAGGAGCTGAACTGGGATCCCGCCAGGGAAATGTTTGATAATAAAGATGCTAACCAGATGCGCAGCCGGCCTTACCGGGGAGAATGGGACTTCACTAAATTCTAAGCCGGGATGCAACAAAAGGATAATGCTATAGGAGTTCAGCTCTGGTCAGTAAAGAACAACCTGTCTTCAGATTTTGATGGCACCCTGGAAGCCATCGCCGGCAAGGGATTTGATTATGCAGAAGCTGCCGGCTATGATCCCGGAGGCCGCACCGTTCTGGGGGTGAGTCCCGCGACCCTGAAACAGAAGACTGGTGCAGTTGGTTTAGACCTTGTAAGTTTACATGCGGCCGTTACTGCTGATACTATTGATGTATTGTTAGAAGACAGTGCTTCATTAGGAGTAAAATATATTATTTGTGCTATGTACCCCGATGAAGAACGCACAATTGAAACCTATAAAGAGATAGCAGAAACATACAACAAACTGGGCCTGATTGCTCAACGGGCAGGAGTACAATTGGGGTATCACAATCATAATTTTGAATTTGCGGCCATCAATAATGTGTTGCCCTTTGATCTTTTGCTGGAAAATACGGATCCGGCACTGGTCGTTTTTGAATTAGACCTGGGGTGGGTGGTACAGGCTGGTCATGACCCGGCAGCCTTTATACAAAAATATCCCAACCGGTTTCCTTTATGGCACTTAAGAGATGTGGATGTCAATGGTGAGTCTGTAAATGCGGGTGAGGGAGTGGTCGGTTTTCATACACTGTTCCGGAAAAGAAAACAGTCCGGACTGTTGTACAATATTGTGGAAACACCTTCTGCAGCCCCCAATGGCGTGGAGCGGGTTGCTGCCTGTTATGATTATTTTGAAAAAGCGCACCTGCACATGTAAGTCACTATAACCGGATATAGCAGGTTATTTTGGCAAAGTAAACGTGGTAACTTTAGTTGCTAAATCCAACAAAAATGAAAATAGTAAAAACAATCCTCTTTTCCCTTTTTGCATTAATGTTCATCAATGCCGGGCTGAATAAGTTTTTTATGTATATGCCTTCGCCTCAAATGACCCCGGAACAAATGGAAATAGCCGGTGCCATTATAAAGCTGAAATGGCTGTTCCCGCTTTTAGGAACTATGGAAACCATAGGTGGCCTGTTAATCCTTTTTCCTAAAACAAGAGCACTGGGCGCCATTGTGATCTTTCCTATCATGGTGGGCATTTTTTTACACCATACCACGCTGGACCCGTCAATTCCCGGCCTGCCGATAGCCCTGGTATTACTGATCCTTAATAGCTGGATGTTGGTTGATAATTATAAAAGGTACCGGTACATGATTGCATAGCCCAATCTTTTGGCCAACTATCAATTGTTATTACCTTTACAAAAAGGAGGGTACTGTAACAGGGTCCTAATCATTTCATGGCCACCGTAAAATTATCATTAAATACCGAGCAGATCACGGAGGAGTTTTTTGAAGACACAAAACTCCTGGGCATCGTAACTACGGTAAAAGATTATAAATTTTGCTGGAACCTGAATAATTTGCTGGAACTGGATTTCCGGATCAATCATGACATTGAAATAAAGCTGAAACGAAAACGAAGGCTGTATTTTTTTTCCGTTTACGAATACCGGGACCCGAGCAGCTCTCTTTGTCATTATTTATATAATAATCTGCACGACGGGGAATTTCTGCTGCCGGAATTCAAGCACCTGGATTTTCTGTGGCTGATGAAGAATGACACGGTAACAGATGAATACCTGGAACAGGTGAAGGCCTGGCTCCGGGAAATTCCTGGGGTACAGCTCATTACCGAACTTACGAATGAAAAAATAAAGAACAAGGATTATCTCATCTTTTAAAACGGTTAATTATGTGGGAAGAAAAAGACAATACTTTATATCGGCAATTTCAATTCAAAGATTTTAATGAAGCGTTCGGCTTTATGACCCGCGTGGCCCTGATTGCTGAAAAAATGGACCATCACCCTACATGGACAAACACCTATAATAAGGTAGAGATCTGGTTAAATACGCATGATGCGGGAGATGTTGTGACAGAAAAAGACAAAAAAATGGCAAATAAGATAGATAATTGTCTTTAATTTGGAAATTCGGTTTAATAAAAGCCATCTATTTTATGGGAAAATTATTTTTATTGCTTGCTGCCATGGTTGTTATGATTACGGTTCATGCCCAGCCACCGGCGGGAACCGCAGCCACGGGAACGACCTATGGTAAAAAAACGAATGCGGCAAATGCCATTACGGTAACAGAACTGGTTGATAAAATGCAGCAAACCGATACCCTGCAAACCAAGGTCAGGGGGAAGGTGCTGGACGTGTGCCCTCAGAAAGGCTGCTGGATGACGATCGGGTTGCCGGATCAATCGACCATGTTTGTAAAATCCAGGGATTACGACCTTTTTGTACCTGTGGCCCTTAAAGGGAAAACGGTCATTTTAGAGGGAGTTGCTTTCAGGAAAACAACACCGGTAAGTGAATTAAAGCACTATGCGAAAGATGCAAAGAAACCGCAGGCCGAAATTGACGCCATCACTGAGCCTAAAAAGGAGATCCGGTTTCAGCCTACAGGCGTTTTGGTACTGTAGGTAAGGCGGCAGTTGAAGGTACCGGCAGACCGGAGCTGTTATCATCTCCGGGTCTTAAAGACCAAAATAAGCTGTCAGAGAGGGCTGTTTTGCGCCATGGATAAACAGATTTGGACAGGAAATAAAAATGAAGATCCCGGTTTATTTTTTTGTCTGATTGCGCTAATACACTACTTTTGCAGCCTGAAAACGGGCGTTAGGCCAAAATTCAAAAGAATTAAATTATAAAATTTCATTATTTATGCCGGAAATAAAACCAGACGAAATAAGCGCCATTCTTAGGGAGCAATTGAGCAATTTTAATGC